>JAGRBM010000347.1 GCA_020434085.1 Chrysiogenia bacterium
AGCAGCACCTTGTGGGTATCGACATAGTCCGGGCCCAGGCGGTTGCCGCGACCGGCGACGTAGAGAATCGCTTTCATAGTTCCTCCGCGGTTTCGCGCCGCGCCTTTTCAGCCAGCGCGCGGATGCTGGCCTCTTCGCCGAACAGGAACGCGCCGCCGATGAGCACGAAGAGCACCTCGCGCGCGCGGCGGACGATGGCATAGGAAATCCCCAGTGCGTCGGGAAGTCCCATCACGCGAAACAGCAGTGCGATGCCCGATTCCTGCACGCCGAGCGATCCGGGCGCGAAGATGCCCACGCCCTTTGCCACGCCGGTAAAGGTCTCGATGGCCAGCGCCTGCGACCAGTCCAGGGGCATTCCCAGAAGATGCGAGATGACGAATACCTCGACCATGCCGACGATCCAGCCGCAAAGATGGAAGAAGGTGCTCCAGAAAAAGCGCATCTTGTCGTTGCGATAGAAGGAGACAATTTCGTCGTCGAGCTCAGCCAGGTGAGGTTCGGCCTTGTCGAGGGCTTCGATCTTGAGATGAAGCGCGCGGGCGACCTTGAGCAGGGTGGTGAACATGCCGCGGCTCTGCAACCAGAAGAGCATGGCGGCCACGCCCGCGGCGATGCCCGTCGTGACGAGCATCCCCTTGTGCGCCCAGGAGCCCGGATCGAGCGAGCGCGTCGCGGCCAGCGCGCCGAGTGCGATGGCGAAGACCTGCGCGATGGTCATGGTCGTCTTGGCAACCACGACGCTTTGGGCGGCATTGATGGTGGGAACGCCGCGCTTCTTGGCGAGATAGATCTTCACCGGCTCGCCGCCCACGTAGGCCGAGGGGATCAGGTTGTTGACCGCTTCGCCGGCCATGCGCAGGCGAACCTGCGTGAGGTAGCCAAGATGGTGCGCGCTCGCGCTGGAGAAGGCGAAGCGCCAGCCCATGGTGTCACAGGCATAGACCAGCAAATAGGGAAGCATGGCCAGCGCGCCTTTGCCCCAGCCCAGCTCGCCCAGAGTGTGCAGAATTTCGTCCGTGCCCGCTTCCTTGATGAAGAATGCGAACAGGCCGATGCCCAGCGCGAGGAAGAGGAAACGCAGAACGTTCTTCACGCGGCCTCCCTCGCGGGCTTTGCGCCCAGCGTCTGAATGGCCAGTGCCAGGATCCAGAATCCGTGCACGCCGAAGGCGCCGACCCATAGGAACCAATCGAGGGCGTCGAACCATGCGGCGATGATGAGCAGGATGGAGAAATCGCGCGTGGTGGCCGAGTCGATCAATTTGGCCAGTCTCGGGTCGCGCTGGTCTTCGGGTTTGGCGAGCCCACGCACCACGACTGCAAAGGAAATGAGCGCGCCGACGATCATGCTGGCGCCGAGATAAAGAGTCGGAGCGTCCGAACCGCTCTGCGTGACCCCCCAGGCAATGCCGCCGAAGATGGCGACGTGGGCGACCTGGTCCGCGGCAATGTCGAGCCACTTGCCGACGGGGGTTTCCTTGAAGACGCTGCGGGCGATGTCACCATCGATGCAGTCGATCATGGCGGCGAGCTGAAAGACGAGCGCGCCGACGATGCCGCTGACGTGATCGCCTCTGGAGAAAAACCAGCCCGAAAGCACGCCGACGAGCATGGCGAAAATGGTGACCTGGTTGGGGGTAACCGGCGTGCGGATGAGCAACTTCGAGAGCGGCCGTCCGAGTGGGCGATTGAAATACACGTCAACGATGCCGTCGGCGCTGCTGGTGAGCGAAATCCAAAGGGCCTTCGTCGCCGCCTTGGCCTGCTCGGGAGTTTCGATGAGCGCGGTGACGCCCTCTGCTGGAACGAGCGGCGCGATGGGCAGGGATTCTTCGAGCGTGCCGCCAAGGCGGTTCGTTACGCCAAGTGGCAGGGGCTCGCCTACGTCGGTGGCCAAGCGGCCACCATCTTCAATGACCTGTGCCACGTCGGCGGGCTGAATGAGCAGGCAGCTCTGCGCCACCAGCGTGGGGCCTTCGAGCTCGGGCGGGCGCGGCACGGCGTTGAAGGAGATTCCAAGCCCCCAGGTGCGCTTTAGCTCGGGCAGCACGATGTCGGTTACCAGCGTGATGCGCGTGCAACCGCCGCGGTGCAACGCGACGATCATGCGATCGAGCACGCTCAGCGCCGCCACCTCCAGGTGGGCGGCCACCGGGTCGACGAACACGACGGCGGGGATGCTCACGCGAGCAGCGCCTCCAGTTCCTTGAGAAGCCGCGCGTAGTCGGCGTCGCTGACCTGACCCATGTTGGCGATGCGGAAGACCTTACTGGCAAGCGGGCCTTGCCCGGCGTAGATGATGAAACCGCGCTCCTTGAGCGCGTCGTGAAGCTGCTGGTAGGCCTTGCCCGCGGGCAGGTCGAACGAAGAAATCGTGTTCGAGTAGACCTCGCGCGGCAGGTACATCTTGCAGCCCAGGCTCTCGACGCCGTCGCGGATCGTCTTGCTCACGCGGGCGTAGCGGGCGATGCGGTTTTGCACGCCTTCTTCCTTGAGTTCCTTGAGCGCTTCTTCGAGCGCCCAGAGAATCTGGATGGCCGGGGTAAAAGCGCCGCAGGAATCGCGCTGCGCGCTCCAGTTATGGGCGAGATTCAAATAGAGAGAGCGCGGGGGCTGCTTGGCGATCTCTTCCATGAGTTCCTTGCGGCAAAGCACGAAGGAAATGCCGGGGAATCCGCAGATGCACTTGTTCGCCGTGCTGGCGGCAACGTCCACTCCCCAGGCATTGAGATCGAGTTCTTCGCCGCCAAGGCCGCTCACGGTGTCGAGCACGAAGCGCTTGGAGTATTTCTTTGCAAGCGCGCCGACGGCCTGCACCGGGTTGATCATGCCGGTGGTCGTTTCGTGATGGACGAGCCCCACGGTGTCGATGGCCGGATCGGCCTTGAGCGCGGCCTCGATTTTCTCGAGATCCGGCAGCGACTCCCAGGGGTCGGTGACCTTTACGAAGTCGATGCGGTGGGCGGCGCAGATCTTCGAGATGCGCTCGCCGTAGACGCCGTTTTCAATGACCAGCATCTTCGCGCCTTCGGCGGGCGTGCTGGAAAACGCCATCTCCATGGCCGAGGTTCCCGAACCGGTCACGAAGGCGACGTGGTAAGCATCGGTCGGATCGAAGAGTTCCTTGATGAGCGCGCGGGCGCCGGCCAGTGCCTCGGCCACTTCGGGCTCGCGGTGGCATGCGTCGCCGCGACTGAGCGCCGCGCGCACGCGCTCGGTGACGTTGACCGGACCAGGATTGAGAAGAATGTGTTGCATGTCGAAACCGGCTCCGCTCAGGAGGCGATGAACTGCTTGAGGCGCCGCGCCATGTCTTCGGGCGTGATGTCCACGCGCGCGGTTCCCTCGGCAAGGCCGCCCGGATCGACCTTCACCAGCAGAAAGGACGGGCCTTCGGTGGCGAGGGCTTCCTTTGCGAGGGCTTCGAGCTGCGATTCATCCTCGCAGCGCTTTGCCCAGCCATAGCCCGCGGCGCCCGCGATGGCGGCCAGGTCGATCTTGTCGGTGATGGTGCGCTGCCCGCCGGTGGAAGCGTGGCGGCCGTTGTCGAAGCAGAAGTGAGTAAAGTGTTTGGGTTGCTGTGAGGCCACCGAGGCCAGGGCGCCCATGTTCATCAGCACGTTTCCGTCGCCGTCGATCACGGCAACATGCTGACCCGGTTTTGCGACGCAGATTCCCAAACCGATGCTGGGCGCCATTCCCATGGAACCGATCATGTAGAAGCGGCCGGGTTTGTCGCCGGTGGCGTAGACCTGGCGCGAAATGTGACCGTTGCAGCACAGGGTCGCGGTGGTCTCGGGAATGCAGCCGAGCACGATTTCGAGGGCGCGTTCTTTCTTCATGAGATCACCCCCTTCTTGACGATGAGCATGGAGGGCTTGCCCGCGGCGAAGTGTTTCTCCACTTCATCGAGCTGCTTTTGTAGCTCGGCCGGATCGAGGGCCTGCCAGGGAAGCCCCACGGAGTCAAAGATGCTGGTCATTGCCGGGCCCATGACAATGTGCTCGGGAGCGTCCTTGCCCTCGAAGCCGCGCCAACTGATGAGTACAAGCACCGGGATCTGGTAGCTCTCGTTGAGAGAAACCAGCACGTTGAGCGAATTGCCGAGCCCGGAGTTCTGCATGAGCATCACGGGCTTCTTGCCGGCCATCCATGCGCCAGACGCATGGCTGAGGGCGTCGTCCTCGCGCACGGCGGAAATCAGCGGCGCCTCGGTCTGGGACTCCAGCACGGGGTAGAGCCCCTCGAAGAGGGAGCAGGGAACACCGGAGAAGAAATCGTAACCGCGCGCGCGAAGCGCACGGAAAAAGTCCTCACCGGAGATGGATTGGGTTTCACTCATGTTGAATGTCTCTTGCGGGGGGCTACTTCTTGAGCCCGGCCCACACGCGGCGGTAGTCCTCGAATGAATCGACTTCCATCCAGCCCTTGTAGATCTCGGTGCCGGCGACTTCCTCGCCCTGGGCGATGAGCTCGCTGAGCAGGTCGGTGAGCGCGGCGCTCTTCACGTTGTCGGATTCATGGAAGGCGCCGCTCTTCTCGGCGAGTTTGTCCCAGAGTGAGAGCACGCGCTCGGTGCCCTCGGGCGAGAGCATCATCATGCCGATGAACTCCGCGTCGGCGGCGCCGGCATCGATGCCGCGCGCGACTTTCGTCACGCCGGTGGGGCCGTCCAGGTTGAGCTGGCGTGATCCCGCGCTGGCGGGATTCTTGAGCTGCACGAGATCGGGGCGGCTGGGGAGTCCGGCTTTGCCCTGGTGTTCGGTCCAGGAACGATCGACCGCCAGCGTGACGGGCGCCTCGCTCTGGAGCAGGGATTCGAGCACGTGGGGCTCGAACACGATGTCGCCGTAGAGCACGACGGTCCTGCCGGTCAGGAACTCGCGCGCGGCAAGCAGCGAGGCCAGCTCGCCCGAGTTCTCGTAGTCGTCATTGTCGAAGTAGCGCAGGTTGGGCAGGTCGATCGCGTCCTTTTTGTAGCCGCGAACGACGGCAATGTCCTTGATGCCCAGCGCGTTGAGCGCTTCCACCTGACGCTCGAGAATGCTCTTGCCCTTGATGTCGAGCATGCAGGTGGGCGTGTTCTCGGTCAGCGGGAGGAGCTTCTCGCCCGAGCCGGCCGCAAGAATTACGGCGCGCACGTCCTGGGTGCCGGCGGGCAGGTAGCTCTTCTCCTGGTCCTTCATCTCTGTGACGCCGACCAGGCGGTAGACCTCCTCGAGGGGCACGACGTAGGGATCGGCCGCCGCGGGCTTGCGCTGATCGTGGAGCGCCTTGAGCGTGGTCTGCATCGCCTTGATCGACGAGCGCATGGCGTGGTTGGCCATGACGACGATCCGGTAACCCATTTCGTTGAGCTCGTCGGCAGTGGTTTCCTTATAGATGGTCGGCACTGCCATGAGCGGGGTCTCGCGATCCCAGTGCCTGGCGAAAGCGGTGACCTCGTCGGCGGTCTTGGATTTCGAGTGAATCAGGCAGAGGTCCGCGCCGGCGTCGGCATACATGCGCGCGCGCTTGAGCGCTTCTTCCATGCCCCAGCCCGCAATCAGTGCTTCGGTGCGGGCGATGATCAGGAACTCATCGCTCTCGCGCGTGTCGAGGGCGGCCTTCACCTTGCCGGCGTGTTCCTCGGGGGAGGCGAGTTCGCGCTTCACTCCCGCATAGAAGCTGCAGCGTTTGGGGAAGATGTTGTCTTCCATGCAGATGGCGGCAATGCCGTTCTTCTCGTACTCGCGCACGGTGCGGATCACGTTGATGGCGTTGCCGAAGCCGTTGTCGCAATCAGCGATAACCGGAATGCTCACGGCCTCTGCCATCTGGCGGGCGGCCTCGACGTTTTCGGCCATGGTCAGGATGTTCGCGTCGGGAACGCAGCGGGAGGCCGAGATCTCGAAGCCCGAGGCCCACACGCCATCGAAGCCGGCTTCTTCAACCAGCTTGGCGGAAATAGCGCTGTGTGCGCCTGTGATGATGATTGGGCCGGGCTCGGCCAGGCGCTTGCGCAGGGAAGGGGTCGGCATTTGCTTTGTTCGCCTCCGAAATTGATGCAGCCGCCCGTCGGGGCGGCCATCGCAAGGCCCCTTTATAAATGAAGGGACTCCAATACCCAAGCGGCGCGGCCGAAGGGGTGGCTAGTGCAGGTCGCCCCAGAAAGACTGGATCAGGCTGAGGGCGACGAGCGGCGCCGTCCGGGCCCGAAGAATGCGCGGCCCAAGAGATGCGCGGACAAAGCCCGCCGATTCGAGCCGCCCTACCTCGGCGGGGCTCAACCCCCCCTCGGGCCCGATGACCAGCCGGGCGGCCCCTGAGGGCGTTTGATTCTGTAGAACAGCGGGAAAAGAGCGACCGGCGGCGGCGTCCTCTTCCCAGAAGACGAAGCCCGCGCAGCCAGGCTCCAGCCCAAGCTCGGGTAGCGGGGTGGGGCCCAGGATCTCCGGGGCGCGGGCGCGCCCGGCGACTTCGGCCCCTGAAACGGCAATGCGCGCAAGGCGCTCCATCTTGTTGGGGGAGAGCTCGCGAACGGGGCTGCGCTCACAGATGAGCAGGTGTACCGAAGTCGCGCCCAGCTCCGCTGCGGCGGAAACGGCGGCCTCGAGCGCGTCCATCTTCGAGAGCCCGATGCACAGCTCGATGGCCACGGGTCCGGTGCCGACAAGGGCGACGCGCTCGCCAAGCAGGGCGCGGCCTTTTTTCTCCGGATCGAGCCGCGCGCGCCAGGCCGCACCCTCGGCGCCGAAGACGAGAATGAACTCCTCGCCGGGCGCAATGCGCGCGGCCTTCACGTGGCGCTGCAACGCGGGGGAAAGCGTCGCGGCATTGCCCTCACGCGCGCAGGACTCATCTGCGAAGAATCGAAACATGGCCCTCTATATAGAACGGATCTCGACAATTTCTTCCACGACAATTGTCATTCTGAGGGGAGCTTGCGACCCGAAGAATTGCGTGCAGGCAGGCACCGGCCGATTCTTCGCTGCGCTCAGAATGACAGGTTTCTTAGGCAGAGGCCGACGTAGAGAGCTTCTCAGAATGCGTCTCAAATTGGGAATCTTCTCACTCTGAGACACTTCCCCCGGGCATGGAGCCTTCTCATTGTGAGAATCGCAAGAAAACCGACCACCCCATAAAATAAAATTGTTAATAATTTCAATGAGTTACGATTTGTGCCGGAGTTTGGCACAACCCGTGGATTAGTCCGTGGTGTTCGTCACGCACGAACGATTGAAAAGGTGAGATTCGAAAGAGTGAGGGCAAAGAAGATGAACCGCAAATTTCTCGGACTGACGGCAGGAGCGACTCTGATGATGGGACTTGGTGTTCACGGTTTGGCGAAGGCAGTGAGCCTGCGCCCCGAACTCCCGGCCCTTGAGGGCGACTGGACCGCGCAGGTTCTTGAAGCCGGCGCTGATGGCCTTATCGAGGAGACGCGGACCTTCGAGATCTCGTTCAACGACGACAACGAATTTGCTTCCCGCAGTGCCGCCGGCACCCAGGGGGAAGGAACGTATGAACTTCGGGGCAGCAAGATGCTCCGTCTCAAGAGCGCGCAGGGTGAAGAGGTCTACTCCGTCATGCCGCTCAACGACAATGTGCTTTCGATTTATCGCGAGGGGAGCCAGAAGGCGATTTATCTGGTTCGGAACTAACAATTAACGTGGGACAGAAGGAAAGTTTCTTCCCTCGCGATAACCTCAAGGGACCGGCTTCGGCCGGAACACCGAAGCCGGTCCCTTCATTTTCAAAGACACCATCGGCCCCGGAAAACTTGTAGGTGAGAATTCCCGGGCTGGTAAAAGTTGCAAGTGAGGGCTTTATGTTTGAGATCGTTGGTTACAAATCAGGTCAGTACTCCATGGGCAGCATGCGCATTCGTCGCACCGGATTTTTCCGCAGCATTCGTCGCGCAGGCTTCTTCTCGAGCTGAACAACAACAACAGTGATCGGCCTGAAAAACGGCCGGCGATCATCACACAGTCTCAAGGCCCGCATCCTCACGGTTGCGGGCCTTGGCCTTTTTGGGGTGAGAAGTAGGTCCTCCGCTCAGCCCCTCTCCCTTTCAGGGAGAGGGGAATCGGTTGGCTTGGCCGCCTCGGCGGCCTAATCTGGGTCCCCGAAGCCCCGGAATGTTCCACGTGGAACACCCGGCAAGAAAGGGCCCGAAATGCTCGCCAAACGCATCATTCCCTGCCTGGACGTCAAGGGCGGTCGCGTGGTCAAGGGGGTCAACTTCGTCGATCTCCGCGACGCCGGAGACCCGGTCGAGGTGGCCAAGGCCTATGACGAGCAGGGCGCCGACGAGGTCTGCTTCCTGGACATCACCGCCTCGAGCGACGAGCGCGACATCATCCTGGATGTGGTGGCCCGCACGGCCGAGACCATTTTCCTGCCGCTGACCGTCGGCGGCGGGGTCCGCACGGTCGAGGACGTCCGCCGGCTCCTGAACGCCGGTGCCGACAAGGTCTCCATCAATACTGCGGCGGTGGAGACTCCCGAGCTCGTGCGCGAGGCCTCGGACGCCTTTGGCTCCCAGGCGATCGTCGTTGCCATCGATGCCAAGGCCAAAGACCCTGAAGATCCCGGCAAGGGCTGGGAGGTCTACACCCACGGCGGCCGCAAGCCGCGCGGGCTCGATGTTGTGGAATGGGCCCGCAAGATGGAAGAGCTTGGCGCCGGGGAAATCCTGCTCACCAGCATGGACCGCGACGGTACCAAGGAAGGTTTCGACCTGGGCCTCACCCGCGCGGTCTCCGATGCGGTCGAGATTCCCGTCATTGCCAGCGGCGGGGTGGGCGGCCTCTCCCACATCTACGACGGGCTCACCGAAGGCGGCGCCGACGCGGCGCTGGCCGCCAGCATCTTCCACTACCGCGAACACACCATCGCCGAAGTCCGCGACTACCTGCGAGAGCGCGGCGTCCCGGTGCGGCCGGCATGAGCAGCTACACCCCCGCAGACGTCGAGGCCGGACAGGCGGTCTACAACCCGCTGAGCCTGCGGCTCTATGACCTGTGGGTGACGCAGGTCTCGAACCGGCTCTTCTGGAAGTGCCCGCCCGAGAGAATTCAGACCTTCTACGACCAGAACGTCAGCACCAACCACCTCGATGTGGGGGTGGGAAGCGGCTACTACCCGGCCAACTGCAAGCGGCTGGGTCCCGGAGGGCGGCTGGCGCTCATGGATCTCAACCCCGAGAGCCTGCGCTTTACCGCCCGGCGGCTTGAAAAGCTCCGTCCCGAGACCTACCAGGCCGACGTGCTGGAGCCCATTGCCCCGCAGCTCAGCGAAGCGATTGCACCCTTCGATTCGATCGGGCTGAACTATCTCATCCACTGCTTGCCCGGCGGCATCGAGTCCAAGTCGGTGGTGTTTGAAAATCTGGGTGCGCTTCTCGCGCCCGGCGGGGTCCTGTTCGGGACGACGCTGCTGCAGGGCGGCGTGCGCCGCTCCCCGCAGGCGCGCGCGCTCATGGATCTCTACAACCGCCGCAAGTATCTCACCAACCGCTTCGACGACCTGCGCGGGCTGCGCGCGGGGCTCGAATCCCACTTCCCTGAAGTCGAAATCGACGTCCGCGGGGCCGTCGCCCTGTTCCGAGCCCGGCGCTGAATCAGCTTTCCAGAACCCCGATGTTCCACGTGGAACACTGCCCAACCCGCCCGGTGGTTGCCCGGACGTCAGGGATTTAGTAAACCACGGCCTTCCCGCGTGCATCTCAAGGAAACCCGGAGCCGCTGGAGGAGCACAGAAACGCCGTGGACGCTGAAGATTTCAAGAAAATCGACCCGATCTCCCGCGAAGAGTTGATCGGCCAGATCAAGTGGAACGAGCAGGGCCTCATTCCGGCCGTTGCCCAGTGCGTGGCCAGCGGTGACGTGCTCATGCTCGCCTGGGTGGACCGCGAGGCCCTGGACAAGACCGTCGAGACCGGGTTTGCCCACTACCACTCGCGAAGCCGGGGCAAACTCTGGAAAAAGGGCGAATCGAGCGGCCACGTCCAGAAGATCCGCGACATCCGCCTGGATTGCGACGGCGACACCCTGTTGTTCCACGTGGAACAAACCGGTGCGGCCTGCCACACCGGGCGCTGGAACTGCTTCTTCCGGGAGGTCGAAGGGGAGAGCGCCGGCACCCCCTCGGGGCCCGCTGTGGTGAACGCCCTGTTCGAGGTGATCGAGGCCCGC
>JAGRBM010000348.1 GCA_020434085.1 Chrysiogenia bacterium
CCCGGCGAAGAGAATTTCTCCCGTCCTGATCATGTCCATCCTGTGAATCCTTTTTTTCGATTCGCGGCGCAATGCTTCGTCGCTGCTTGCCAGGGGATAGCCCTCCCTTGCAGCTCCCAGACTAACGCGCGGGTGCGACAGCAGGTGTCACAGGGGGCGCTTCGCCCCCGCTCGCCTTTTCCCGGGCCCGGGCTAAACTCGCCCCATTCAACAAAAGCAGGCGTCACGCGCGCGAACTCGTGACGCACACAAGGAGCGGGGTTATGTCGGAGCAACTGGATCCTTCCCGGGTCACGCCCGAGAAAATCATGGAAGTGGGGATGGCCTTCTGGCCGTCGAAGATTCTTTTGAGCGCGGTGGAGCTGGAGCTCTTTTCGACGCTCGGCGATCGCAAGCTGACCGCGGAAGAACTGGCGGGCGAGCTCGGCGTGTGCGAGCGGGCGCGCCATGACTTTTTCGACGCACTGGTGGCGACCGGGTTTCTCCTGCGAGAGGGCGATGGTGCGACGGGGCGTTACGAGAACACGCCCGAGACGGGCACCTTTCTCGACAAGAACAAACCCACGTACATCGGCGGCATTCTGGAGATGTCGAACTCGCGGCTCTACCGGTTCTGGGCCGACCTGACCGAGGCGCTCAGGACCGGTAAGCCCCAGAACGAAGTGAAGACCACGGGCGCGCCCATGTTCGACGAACTCTATGCCGACGAGGCGCGGCTCGAGCAATTCATGGGCGCCATGAGTGGAATCTCCACGCCCAACTTCGCCGCCTTCGCGCAGGCCTTCGACTTCTCGAAGTACAAGACCCTCTGTGACGTGGGCGGCGCCAGCGGCATCCTTTCGATCCTCGTCGCGCAGGCCAACCCGCACATGGAGTGCACGAGCTTCGACCTGCCGGTGGTCGAGCCCATTGCCAAGCGCCGCATCGCCGGCGCGGGTCTGGGTGGCCGCGTGCGCACGGCTTCGGGCGACTTCTTCAAGGACGCGCTGCCAAGAGCCGATGTCATCACCATGGGACTCATCCTCCACGACTGGAATCTCGAGAACAAGATGCACCTCATCCGCGCCGCCTACGACGCGCTTCCTGAGGGCGGCGCCTTCGTCGTGATCGAGAATCTCATCGACGACGCCCGGCGCGAGAATGCGTTCGGCCTGTTCATGTCGCTCAACATGCTGATCGAATTCGGCGACGCCTTCGATTACTCCGGCGCGGACTTCGCCGGCTGGTGCAAGGAAGCGGGTTTCTCCCGCACCGAAGTCGTGCCGCTCGGCGGGCCGTGCAGCATGGGGATTGCCTACAAGTAGCGCGCAACAGTATCCAGCCAAAGAAAAGGGCCGCCCGAATGGGCGGCCCTTCGTGTTACTCGATCGTCATCGGAACTGTCGCAAGAGGCCATTTGATCCCACTGGCTTCCTGGGGAAAGGGAGGATCAAGCGGGAGCATGCTCATTGGTACGGCATCGACCGTTCCGCTGATGAAGTCGATGCAGGTCGGCCCAGACTGAAAGGATTGGTAAGAAAGAGGAACGGGCGTGACCGATGTGGGGAGATAGCGCAGCACAAAATCCATTCCCAATATGAATGGAGTGTCGTAAGCGCCTGGAGTGAACAGAGCGGAATTTCCCCCGTGCTGGAGTGGTACGTAGGCCTCTCCTGTGCAGTCGATCGATGCAAAAGCCATGGCCGGAGGTTTGTTGTAGATCGTCGCAAGTCCTGTCTCATCGCCACGGGTCAGGGCGTAGAGCAGACCGTCTGAATCCAGCAGCCGGCCGCCACCTGCAGCGACCAGCGTGCCTTCGGCGTCGACCCAGCCGAGGTAGGGAAGGGCATGGCTGGTGCCCGGCTCCAGATGGAATGGCGGAACAAATGGCGGAGGGGCCGAGGCTTCGGGTACGCTCAGTGTATCTGCATAAGCAATACCGGTGTAATCGAAAACCTCCGCCTGGCACCCCATTTCATCTAAATAGGATGAAACGTGGAGTGTCTGGAGTGTCAGCGGAGTGGTCGGTAGGACACGCGGATCTGATACGCCATGAACGTAAAAGATCATGCCCGCCGGCCAATTGTTCAGTCGAAGAATTGGGGGGAGAGGAAATGCGGGATCGCCGAAGAAACCGTTGTGAAGCAGGTAGGCGTCGCCGCTGCAATTGCCGGACGTATAAACTCTGCTGACATTCGCGGTTTTAATTTCGCCGCTGTAATCGTCAATGGGCCAGGTATGCCCGGCATCGTCGAAATAGATCCGAGGTCGTGCCATCCAGGTGGGGATCAAAGACCGACCGGTCCTGACATCGTGCCCCAGGTGGGAAAGGGTGCCAAGCGGCGTGCCGGCTGAATCGACCCAAACTGGCGGTGGGGAAGCCCACGCATCGACGGTTCGCGCGTGAAGCGGCCCGGTAAAGGACGGTGCGGAAATCGGCGTGCCGGGGACTGTTTCGCTCAGAAGCACGTGCGTCGTGCCATCGGGACTGCCCTCGACGCAACCGCTCTCTGTCAGATAGGACGCCAGTATCTGCGGTCCCGCGGACGCATTCGGAGGGACGACGTGGTACCCGGCCTGTCCGACGACTTCAAAAGGAAATCCCGCACGTTGCGCTGGAACGGTATCGCTCCACAGGGAAGTGAACTTGTCGTCAAGCGGAATGTAGGCGGTGCCCGTGCAATCGTTGTTGGTATATGCAGGGGTGACCGCTGCGATTGTTTCGCCGGGAAGTTCGGGACGGGCCGGTGTCAGGCCGGTCAGAGGATCGACCCACCAGGCCCAGCCATTTGCGTCGAGAAACACCGGTTCAATCTCGCCCACAAATGCGCCCGTCGCGTCTTCCCAAATGATGAAAGGGCGTGGCTGGATCTTCGTCTCGGGAGGCTCGGGATCGGGGTCCAGCTTGATGATCGTGGGCGGTCGGAGTTGATCCGAATTGCACGATGCCAGGAGCAAGACTGCCCAGATGAACAGGCAAAGGTGCCGTCTCATTAGTTCTCTTCCCATCGGTGGATTGTATCGCCCCACGATATCAGAAATCCTGCGGTTTGGGGCATCTCAACGCAGTGCTGTCGCAAAACGCTACACCTTCCCGAAGTGGACCCCTGCCGGGCTGGCGGGTTACATAGTGCTTATGAAACGCGCAGCCATTGCTCTGGCCCTGCTGCTCTTCGGGTGCGTTCCGCACGCGGGGGCCGGCATCCATGGCACGCCCGGGGCGGCAATTCCCGATCCGGCGGTGCCGGTGAAGGTGCGTGCGCCGGTGCGGGTGTGGCTGGGCAAGGTGGAGGTCACCGACCCCTTGGCGCGCGGGTGGAAGCCCGACCTCGAACGGGAGCTGCGCCCCGCGCTGCGCCGCGTTGCGCGCGCGGGGGTCTACTTCGAGGACTTCAACCTGCTGCCCGGCGAGATGGCGCCCGGCGATGTGCGCTTCGAGGTGCAGTTCCCCGTCTACCGGCGCTCGACTTCGTTTCAGGGCAAGAACGTCCCGGAGCAGAGCCGCTCCCAGTTCGTGGTCTTCCTGCAGGTCTTCGACGCGCAGGGCAAGGAACTGGCCTACTACCACGCATCCGAAACCCTCTCCCACGGGCAGGGCCCGTTCTGGGGCGACTTCACCGAGATCGAGCAGGGCGCGCTCGGGCGCATTGTCACCCGCGTGCTCGAGCAGGCGGCCAAGGGCCTCGCGCCGGAGGAATCCAAATGAAGCGCTTCGCCCGCGCGTTCTCACTGCTGCTTGCCGCGGCGCTGCTTGCCGGATGCGGCGCCACGAGCATGCGCCGCGGGGACCGGGTGCGTCCGGAATCGTTCTCGCGCAGCCGCACGCCCATCGAGAAATTTTCCTTCGGGTTCGATCTGGTGTTGCGGAGCGAGGGCGGCCTGCGCGGGGACGTCGACCAACGGACGGTCGATTATGCGACCGACGAATGGCGCAGCGCGCAGGATGCCGTCGAGCAGGCGTTCGAGAGTTCCTACCAGTTCGTGAACCTCTACCCGGCGCCGGTGCCCAGGACCTGGCGCGCCGACATCCGTCTGATCAAACACGACCCGGCGAGCGGGTGGATCCTGCTCCCGATACTGACCGGCGGAGCGATCCCGGCCGTCTGCGAAGAGAAGTATGTGATGGAGATGACCCTCATCAACCCAGAGGGCGAGACCGTGGGCCGTGTTGAGACCGAAGAGTCGGCCCGCTTCCTCTTCGCCTCGGTCGCCTACTTCATCCTGATCCTTGCGCCCGCGCCCGACGAGGCGCAGCGGGAGATTGCGCGGGACCTGGCGCTGCGCAGCCTGAGAGAGGCAAGCAAACAGCCCTGGTGGCCCGGACACGTGGAAGAGCCAGTAGAGACGGAGCCGCCGGAGGCGGAACCGGCAGCAGCCGCACCCGCCGAGAAAGCTCCGGCTGAAGGAGCAATGCCATGAGTACCAATCCCGGCCCCGGAACCTTTGCCGCGGCGCAAAAGACGGCGCGAGTCATCTGGCTGGCGCTGAGTGCCGTCGTGTTCATCTACGGCGGGCTTCTTGTGATGTTGAGCCGGAACACATGGGAGCCCGGCGGCCAG
>JAGRBM010000349.1 GCA_020434085.1 Chrysiogenia bacterium
CTTTCCCGGTCGTTACCGAGCAGGAAAGTCGCCTCCCGTCGTTCCGGAATCTAACAACGCCATTGCGTCGTGCAATTACTTCAAGAAAACGAGCGGATTCGCAAGGTTCCATGAAAATCAACTCCGTTGAGGGCCGAGACGTTTCTCTGGCAGTACAGAGGCGCACCGTCCCGATGACGTCCGACGCCGCCGGAGGTCGATACTTCCGCCTACACGCCGCTCAGGCCGGGGATGAGCCGTGGCAGAACCGTCCCGCGAATCGCCCTTACCGCACGCGTACCGCGCTTGGACCGTCTCGTTTTTCATGCGAGCCGCTTGGTATCCGCACGCGAACGGGCCGCTTCATCCCGGCGAGCCCCACGCGACCCGAATCTGGCGCCGCGCGCGTACCGGCGGGTTTTGCCCTTCCTGGAGCTAGGGTAACACCTCGCCGGACCCCGTCGTGACAAGCGGGATGAGATCGGAGAGGGTGGATCTGGTAACAGAGTCCATGCGGTGGGCTGGATGTGCGAACGGTTTGAGCACGGTACTCCGCACGGTTCACGAATCGGAGGCATTGCACATGAATGGTGAATATGAGGATCTCAGGCGGCGAGTTGCGGAGGCACGGAAGATCATGGAGGGCTGTCCAAAGGGCAGGTACTTGCCCGAGTACCGGCGTGCGGTAAAGGTGCTGAACGGACCAGTCGGGGATTACTTTGCCAAGCGGCGGCTGGAGGGAGCGAGCATGAAGAGAATTGCCAATGAGCTCGGCCTTCCGCAGAGCACGTTGCGACGCTGGATGGGCCTGGAAAAGACGCCGTGGGCGGATGCTCGCGAAGAGTTCTTCCCTGTCGAGATCGGCTCACGGGCGCTTCGGATCGAAGGGCTCTCGGGCTCTTTGGATGTTGTGGCATCCCGGAGCACCGATTCCGAGACTGCGGATCAGGATCTCGCAGAAAGCGAGCAGGGCGCGGTGCTGATCCTACCTGGCGGTATGCGGGTCGAGGGCGTCTCGCTCAAGGATCTGCCATTGATACTGGAGGAGAAATGAAACAGGGCAGTCTTCCGTCGATCTATTTGTGGGGCAGCCCGCTTGCGCGTCGCGCCTCGCCCGAGTCGATGGCATCGCTGATCGTGGAACACGCCGGTAGGCAGGCCACGACGGCGGCCTACTTCATTTTCGTCAGCCACGACCGGTATCGCGTGTGGGTGCTGCACTGGGACGGGGTCGGGATATGCGTGTATTCCAAGCATACAAGCGGCGGGCGCAAGATGCCGGCTCCCTGGGCCATGCTTGCCGGCGAAGGGGCGCTTCGCATGACGCGCGAGGAGGTGCTCTCGCTCACCGAAGGATGCCGCTGGGAAGGGCGGGTTTCGCTGCGGACGCGGCACAAGGACCGGAGGGGCAGGAAAGTTTCCGCTTGTACCGTTTCGCCGAACATGAGAGACTCGCAACATGCGAAACCTCTCGCTGGAGACGAGCCCTGAGATTCTGCGCCAGGCGGCGCTCCTTCTCGAACGCGAGAACCGCAGGCTCGTAGCCGAAAACCTGCGTCTCAAACGTAAGGTCGAGCGCCTGCAGGGCAAAGCCCCCGCCGAGCTCGCCCTTGAACTCGAAAGCCTCGAAGCGCAGCTCGCTCTGACGCGCGGGAAACTTTTTGGCAAATCCTCGGAAAAACTCTCGCCCGCCCGCAATGGAGATTTCCCTGAACGTGAGCCCCAGCGGGGTCATGGCCCCGCGTCCCAGCCCGCGCTGGCGCTCCTTGAACAAGAGCATGAGCTTGCGGCGGAGGAGCGCACCTGCGTGCTCTGCGGCGGAGCGCTCGATGAATGGCCCGGCCAGTTTGAAGAATCCGAAGAAATCGACGTGATCGAGCGGCGCTTCGTGCTTGTCAGACACAAGCGAAAGAAATACCGCTGCCGCTGCGGTGGCTGCGTCAAAACAGCGTCCGCTCCCCGAAAACTCCTTGCCGGTTCCAGGTACTCGCCCGCCTTTGCCGTGAGCGTGGCCGTCGCCAAGTACGCCGACCACCTGCCGCTTGAGCGGCAGGTGCGGATCATGGAGCGCGAGGGACTCATCGTGAGCAGCCAGACGCTCTGGGACCAGATCGAGGCGCTCAGCGAGATACTCGCTCCGCTGCACGCAAGGATCGGCGCGCGCGTGCTGAGTTCGGCGGTCGTCTTCGCCGATGAAACACGCTGGGAACATCTGGGCAACCGAAGAGAAGCAAGGAAGCGCTGGTGGGTCTGGGGCGTTGCCGGAGAAGACGCCGCGCTCTACCGGATTCTGGGTTCGCGC
>JAGRBM010000350.1 GCA_020434085.1 Chrysiogenia bacterium
CTCTGGGGCGCGCCCGGCAGGTGCTGGGCGAGCAGCTCGCCGCGCGTTGCGAGCTGGTGCAGGCCAATTTCGAAGACGCCCCGCGGGTGCTGGGCGAGCTTGGCATCGAAGCGGTCGACGGCATCGCCATGGACCTTGGCATCTCCAGCGACCAGCTCGACGATCCCGCGCGCGGGTTCTCGTTCGAGGAGGGCAGCGCCCTCGACATGCGCATGGACCAGAGCGAGGGCCCCTCGGCCAAAGATCTTGTAAACAGCCTCGGTGAGGCAGAGCTCACGCGCATCCTTCGCGACTATGGCGAAGAACCCAAGGCCCGCGCCTTGGCGCGCCGTATCGTCGAAGCACGTCCCATCGAGGACGCCGCGCAGCTCGCCAAGCTCGCCGAGGGACTCTACCGCGGCCACTCGCGCGTGCACCCGGCGACGCGGATGTTTCAGGCGCTGCGCATTGCCGTCAACGACGAGCTCGGCGCCCTTGAGCGCGCGCTCGAAGAACTGCCGACCTCTCTGGCCCCCGGCGGCCGCATGGTGGTGGTGAGCTTCCACTCGCTCGAAGATCGGCTCGTAAAGCGCCGCTTCGTCGCGCTCGCCGCCGTCGAAAAAGATCCCATTACCGGCCAGCCCGTGCACGCGCCCCACTACCGGGTGATCACGCGCAAGCCGCTCACCCCCGGCGAGGAAGAGCTCGCCGCCAATCCCCGCTCGCGCAGCGCCAAGCTCCGCGTGCTTGAGAGGAGCGCCGCCTGATGGCTACCAGCGTCAGCATCAGCCAGCAGGCGGTCAGCCGCGGCGGGCGCGTGGCCAAGGCCATGCGCCGCCAGGCCAAGCCGCGTTCGGGCCCGGGGACGATGTATTTCGTGGTGCTCATCGGGCTGACCGTGTGCTTCTCGCTGGCTTACGTGTGGCTGCGCATGCACCGCATCGAGGTCGCCTACGAACTCTCGGTCAACCAGCAGCGAGAGCAGGAACTCGACAAGGAACACCGGCGCCTGCTCTATACGCTGGCGACGCTCAAGGACCCCAAGCGGCTTGAAAAGATCGCCCGCGAGGATCTGGGCATGAGCGTTCCCGCGCCCGGTCAGGTCATCGTGCTGGAGGATTCCTCGCAGTGATGATGGATCCCCACACCGAACGGCGCATCCGGCGCCGGGTCATGGTCCTGGGCGGCCTGGGCGTGCTGTGGGCGCTCGGCCTGCTGGTGCGCGCGTGGGATCTGCAGGTGCGCTCGGCTGACAAGCTCAACGCCATGGCCGCGCGCCAGCACACCAAGAAGGTGACGCTCAAGGCGCGGCGCGGCATGGTCTTCGATCGCAACGGCGCAGAACTGGCGATCAGCCTGCCGGTGGAATCGATCTTCGCCCAGCCCGCCGAGCTCGAAGACGCGGCGGATGCGGCGAAGAAGCTCGCGAAAATCCTCGATACCGAAGAGGCTCCGCTTCGCAAGCGTCTGTCCCAGAAAAACCGCGGCTTCGTGTGGGTCGCCCGTCAGGTGGACGCCGACAAGATTACCAAAGTGCGTGCCCTGGATTTCAGCGGCATTGGTTTCATTGAAGAATCCAAGCGCCACTATCCCGGCGGCGAGCTGGCCGGCCACGTGCTGGGCTTTGCAGGCATCGACTCGGTGGGCCTCGAAGGCATCGAATACACCTACAACCGTTTCCTGCGCGGCAATGCCGAGGAAGTGGTCGGCGCACGCGATGCGCGCGGCCGCGCGATTCTTGCGCGCGGGCTGGGCTCGCTCGAAAAACTCAAGGGCGACCACCTCACGCTCACCATCGATTCGACCATCCAGAGCATCGCCGAGCGCGAGCTGGCAGATGCGCGCGAGCTGACCGGTGCCAGGGCGGGCACTGCCACGGTGATGGATCCGCGCACCGGCGAGATCCTCGCCATGGCGGTTGAGCCGCGCTTTGATCCCAATAACTTCGAGAAGTTCACCAGTAACGAGTTCCGCAATCGGACCGTGACCGACATCTTCGAGCCCGGTTCGACGATGAAGCCCTTCCTGCTGTCCTCTGCCATGGAAGAGGGCGTTGTGGCTCCAAACGACATCTTCTTCTGCGAGAACGGCGACTACGAGGTCTATGACCGCACCTTCCACGATACAAAGCCCCACGGCTGGCTGAGCGCGGCGAACATCCTGCGCGTTTCCTCGAACATCGGCGCGATCAAGATCTCCGAGCGTCTTGGTGGGCAGAAGTATTACGACTACCTCCGGCGCTTTGGTTTCGGCCATGCGACGGGGATCGACCTGGCCGGCGAGGCCGACGGCCTGCTGGCGGCACCAAGCCGCTGGAGCGGCGTGTCGCTTCCGGCGATCAGCTTCGGCCAGGGCATGGGCGTCACCGCGATCCAGATGGTTGCCGCCGCCGGAGCGCTGGCCAACGAGGGCATCCTTCACAAGCCCACCGTGCTCAAGGAAGTGCGCGACGGCGAGGGACGGCTCATCCAGCGCACCGTGCCCCAGGTTGTGGACCGGGTGCTCAGTGAATCCACCGCGCGGCGCATCACCGGGATTCTTGAAAAGGTCGTCGCCGACGACGGTACCGGTCGCAATGCCCAGATCCCGGGCTACCGGGTGGCGGGAAAAACGGGCACGGCCCAGAAAATCGACCCGGAAACCGGGAAGTATTCCAGCCAGTTGCGCGTTGTGTCTTTTCTGGGTTACGTCCCGGCCAGCGCGCCCCGCCTGGTCATCCTGGTCACCCTGGATGAGCCCGAGGGGATGGTCTCCGGCGGCGGTACCGCCGGGCCGGCCTTCGCGCGAATTGCCTCCCAGGCACTCGCCTACCTGGAGGTTCCACCTGACAAGGCAGCCGACGACATCACACTCGAAGATCCCGTCGGCGACCTGATTGGTTCGATTACGCAGCACGCCGCGCACCCTGGGGAGGGTGCGTCAGCGCTTTCGGGCACTGCGTTTCAAGTTGCGAGCCTGGACTCGGCCACCGGTCAGTCCATTGCCGCGTCCGACGGACGCGTTCCGAGTTTCATGGGGATGGCACTTCGGGACGTGATCGGTTGGCAGGGCGCCGGGCGCGTGTCGCTGCATTGGCAGGGGCACGGCGTGGTGGTGGGGCAAATGCCCCCGCCGGGCGCGCCGCTCGAGCCCGGAATGAAAGTCAGTCTTGAGTTGAGGCCGCCCGGATGAGGGCGTAGCGGAGCGCGCGGTCGGGGTAAGGGCCGCGTGAGAACCGGATGAATTTGGAGGAGTCTTTGAACGGGGTTGTAGCCCAGCGCATGAGCGGCGAGCCGGTAGCGGTGCGCGCGCTCGTCTGCGATTCGCGGCGCGTGAGCGAAGGCGATGTTTTCGTCGCCCTGCCCGGTAGCGCCGCGGACGGTCACGACTATGTGGACGCCGCGATTGCCGCGGGCGCCCGCGCGGTGGTGATCGAGCGCGCCGACCTGTTCGAGAGCCTTGCGGCTCGCTCCGATCTCACGACAATCCTTGTCGACGATGCCCACGCCGCCCTTGGCGTGATGGCAGCCAACGTGCAGGGCCGTCCCTCCGAGTCCATGAAGCTCGTCGGTATTACCGGCACCAACGGCAAGACGACGACGGCCTTCATCGTCGAGAGCGTGCTTCGCGCCGCGGAGCTCAACCCCGGCCTGCTGGGAACGGTGGAGTTTCGCGTGGGCGCCCAGCGCTTCCCGTCTACACACACCACGCCCGGCGCGATCGAGCTGCAGGAACTGCTGGCGAAGATGCGCGCGGCCGATGCCAAAAGCGCCGTCATCGAGGTCAGCTCCCACGCCCTCTCGCAGGCACGCACGGCGGGCCTCGAGTTCGACGTGGCGGTGTTCACGAACCTCACCCAGGACCACCTCGACTACCACGCCGACATGGACGACTACTTCGCGGCCAAGCGCCTGCTCTTTACGAGCCAGCTTGCCGCGCAGCAGGTGAAGACAGATGCGACCTGCGTGATCAACGCCGACGATCCTTACGGCGCGCGCCTCATCGACGAAGTCTCGGGGACTCGCCGCGTGATCAGCTACGGGCTGGGCGCCTCGGCGCGCGCGGCAAGCGGCGCAGAGCGCGGCGTCGATGTCTTCCCGACCGAACTTTCCTGGGGCAGCGCGGGCCTGAGCGCCCGCGTGCACACCCCGGCGGGCGAGATGAGCGTGATGGGCGCGCTCATGGGCGAGCACAATGTTTACAACACGCTCGCCGCCATCGCCGCCGGCGTCGCGCTCGGGCTTCCGCTCGAGAAGATCGCCGCCGGCATTGCGGCCCTGCGGGCCGTTCCGGGCCGCCTGGAACCGGTGGAAAACAGCCTCGGGATCACGGTGCTTGTCGACTATGCGCACACCCCCGATGCGCTTCGCAATGTGCTGGCCTCCTGCCGGGGCCTCACCGACGGCCAGCTCATCTGCGTGTTCGGTTGCGGCGGCGACCGCGACCGCGCCAAGCGTCCGCTCATGGCGCAGGCCGTGAGCGAGCTGGCCGACCTGGCCATCCTGACAAGTGACAATCCGCGCACGGAGGATCCCCAGCAGATTCTCAGCGATGCGCGTCAAGGTTTGCGTGGGAAAGAAGGCACCCAGCACCTCGTCGAAGTCGATCGGCGGCGGGCCATTGCGCTCGCAGTCGGTCGGGCCCTTCCCGGTGATCTGGTGATGATCGCCGGGAAGGGTCACGAGGACTATCAGATCGTCGGGACCGAGAAGCGTCCCTTCGACGATCGGCTGGTTGCCGCAGAGGCGCTGCGCGCGCGCGAGGAGGGGGAGAGCCAGTGAGTTTTTCCCTGAATGAACTGCGCGAGGCGGCCTCGGGCCGCGTGCTCATGGCCGAGCGCGAGGACTTTCCCGCGGGCGCGATCGATTCGCGCAGCCTCGAGCCCGGCGAGCTCTTCTTTGCCCTGCGCGGCGAGAGCGCCGACGGCCACGCCTACGTGGAGGCGGCCATCGCCCAGGGCGCAGGCGGGGCGGTGATTGCCGACGATCGTGCCGAACCGGCGTTCATCCACAAGCTCCGTCGCTACCGCAACATCGCGCTGGTTGCCGTGGACGAGCCCGAAGCCGCGCTGGCGCGCCTTGCCGCCGCGCATCGCAGCGCGATGGGCGAGCTTCGCGTGGCGGCCATTACCGGCTCCAACGGCAAGACGACGACCAAGGAAATTCTGGCCGCGCTGCTCGGCGCCCATGCGCCCACGCTGGCCACGCGCGGGAATCTCAACAATCAACTAGGCGTGCCGCTCACCCTGCTTCGGCTGGAGAGCAAACATCAGTACGCCGTCGTCGAGATCGGGGCGAGCGGTCCGGGCGAGGTCGATGCGCTCGCCCGCATGGTGCGTCCGCGGGTGGGGATTCTCACGAACATCGCGCCCGCGCACCTCGAAGGTTTTGGAAGCCTGGAGGGCGTGCGCCGCTCCAAGGGCGAGCTGCTTCGCCACGTGGCGGTCTCGGGCACGATCATTGTCAACGAGGACGATCCGGGGGCTGTATCCCTTGCGGGCGAATTCGCCGGCAAGAAGGTCAAGGTATCGGTACAAGGAAATGATGCTGACGTTGTTGCTGAAGAAGTGGTGGCGGCCGGTCCAGACGGCATGAGCTTCACGCTCCGTGCCTATGGAAAGTCGCAACTGGTGCGCCTGCCGCTGGTGGGCACGCACAATGTCTCCAACGCGGTGATGGCCTCGGCCGCGGCGCTGGAGATGGGGATTCCCTTCGAGAAGGTTGCCATAGCGCTCGAGCGCGTGCGCCCGGCGCAGATGCGTAGCGAGGTGCGCGTGGGCGCTGACGGCACGATGTTGCTGGTCGATTGCTACAACGCCAATCCCACCAGCATGAGCCGGGCGCTGGAAACCCTCGCGCAGCTTCCCTGCAAGGGGCGGCGCATCGCCATTCTGGGACAGATGAATGAGCTCGGCTCCCAGTCGCGCGAGTTCCACCGTGCGCTCGGCGAAGAGGCGGCGCGCCAGGGGATCGACTGGCTGCTCTATACGGGAATGTTTGCCGACGAAGTCATCGAGGCGGCGACCAAGGCGGGGCTCCAGCACGCCGAGAGCTTCCCCTCCCACGAAGAGATCATGAGCGCCATCGGCCGCGGCATGAAGGCCGGCGACAGCGTGCTCATCAAGGGCTCGCGCGGCGCGCGCATGGAGCGCATTGCCGACCCGCTGCTGGCGCGCCTCGAACGCGAAGGCCACGCCGAAGACGGGGAGGGAGGTCGCTGATGTTCTACCACCTCTTCGTCGATCTCGCAGACCGGTGGGCCATGCTCAACGTGTTCCGCTACATCACCTTCCGCACCCTGGGTGCGGCGATTACCGCATTCTGGATGGGCGTGCTGCTTGGGCCCTGGATGATCGAGCGCCTGCGCGTCCTCAAGGCCGGGCAGAGCATCCGCGACGATGGTCCCGAGACGCACCTGCAGAAGGCGGGCACCCCCACCATGGGCGGCGTGCTCATCCTGGCGGCAATCTTCGTGCCGACCCTGCTGTGGGCGCGGCTCGATACCGATTACGTGTGGATCGTGCTGGGTGTGACGGCTGTTTACGGCGCGCTCGGTTTTGCCGACGATTACCTCAAGGTCAAGCACAAGAATTCCAAAGGCGTGCCCGGCAAGGTGAAGCTGCTGGTGCAGACCGCCGGCGCGCTCGCGGCGGGCGCCTATCTCTACTACAGCGAGTTCGGCACCGACCTGGCGGTTCCCTTCTTCAAGGACTTCGATCCCGACCTTGGAATCGTCTTCATTCCCTTCGTGATTCTGGTGATCGTGGGGGCCTCCAATGCGGTGAATCTCACCGATGGTTTGGACGGCCTGGCGATCGGTCCGGTCATCACGACGACCGCGACCTATACGCTCTTTGCCTACATCGCGGGCAACGCGGTCTACAGCGAGTATCTGCTGGTGCCGAGCATCCCCGGCGTCGGCGAGCTGTGCGTGGTATGCGCCGCCGCCGTGGGCGCGGGGCTTGCGTTCCTCTGGTTCAATTCCTATCCGGCCGAGGTGTTCATGGGCGACGTGGGTTCGCTCGCACTCGGCGGCCTCATCGGCACGGTGGCCGTGCTGACCAAGCAGGAAATTCTTCTCGCCCTGGTGGGCGGGATCTTCGTGGTGGAGACGCTGAGCGTGATGATCCAGGTGTTCTGGTTCAAGCGCACCGGCGAGCGCGTGTTCAAGATGGCGCCGCTCCACCATCACTACGAGCTGCTGGGGTGGCCCGAGCCCAAAGTGATTGTTCGGTTCTGGATCATCTCCATCATTCTGGCACTGGCAGGGGTTTCGACCCTGAAGTTGAGGTAGGCGCGCGTGAATCTGAAGGACAAAACCGTGACGATCGTCGGCCTGGGCGCTGCCGGGCTGGCCGCTGCGCGCTTCTGCCTTGGGCAGGGCGCGCGCGTGCGCGTCACCGACGTCCGCGCGGAGTCCGAGCTGGCCGAAGCGCTCGCGACGCTTACTGGGGTCGAGCACTTCCTGGGCGCCCATCCCGAGGGCGCGTTCGAGGGCGCCGACATCGTGATGGTGAGCCCGGGCGTGCCGCTCTCAAGTGAGCCGCTGCGCCGCGCCGCTGCCGGCGGCCTGCGTCTTGTGGGCGACGTGGAATTCGCCGCGCCGTATCTGAGCGCGCCGACCATCGCCGTGACCGGTACCAACGGCAAGAGCACGGTGACCGCGCTGCTGGGCGAGATGCTTGCCGGCGCCGGTCGCAACGTATTTGTTGGCGCGAACCTGGGGCGCCCGGTCTTCGAGGCTGCCGGCGCGGACTTCGATGCGCTGGTACTGGAGCTTTCGAGCTACCAGATCGAGACGCTCGAATCCCTGCACCCCAAAGTGGCGCTGCTGCTCAATGTCACCGAAGACCATCTCGATCGCTACGATTCCTTCGAACACTACCGCGCCACCAAGGCGCGCCTGCTCGCACTCGTCCCGGCCGACGGCACCGCCGTTGTGAATCTCGACGATCCGGCCGCGATGAACAGCGCGCAGGGCATTGCCGCACGCTGCGTGGGCTTTACGCTCAAGAACGCGCAGGCGCCCGCTGGCTGGGGCTGCGTGCGCCTGGATGGTGAGAGCGCACGGAGCGCCGCCGGGACGCACATCGATCTCTCGGGCTCGAAGCTCACCGGACGCCACAATCTGGCGAATCTGCTTGCGGCCGTCGCTGCGGCCGAAGCCTTCGGGCTCAGCGACGCGCAGATCGAGGCGGGAATTGCCGCCTTCAAGGGGCTGCCGCACCGCTGCGAGTTCGTTGCCGAAGTCTCGGGCGTCTCCTACTTCGATGATTCCAAGGGGACGAACGTCGGCGCCGTGTGCGAGAGCCTCAAGGGCTTTGCCGGGCCGGTCATCCTGGTGGCCGGCGGCGTGAGCAAGCAC
>JAGRBM010000351.1 GCA_020434085.1 Chrysiogenia bacterium
CAACTGGTGCCGGGTGAGCATGGGCACGGTGGAGCAGATGCAGCAGTTTGCCGGCGCGCTGCGGGCGCACTACGCTGGCTAGCGAAGCCGGCATCCCTCGCGCTGCGGGTGGCGTTCATGCATAACCAGTAGCGTCCGTGAAAAGGCCGCGCGCGGCGCCCCCGATCCGCACAGAATCCATTGCCGTCTACAGACAAACGGGAGTGCGGACATGACGAACCAAGTCTCTACGCGACGCACGATACTGGGTCGCTTTCTCGCCGCAACAGCCGCTGTCGGCGCGGCCGCGGTACCGATGCGCGGTTTTGGCAAGGTACAGGAGCGCGCGCCCCTGGCCTTTGATGATCCGGTCTGGAACCGGGAGATGTACGCGCGCATTGAAGGCGATACCGCGCCCGGCAAGTTCATCTTTGGTCAGGCTACCGGCGTAGTCCACGGCGTTCGGGAGGGAGAGGCGGTTAAACCGCTATTCGGTTTCGACGTGTTCTCCACCCACCGGGTGCTGCGACAGGTGGATGGCAGCTACCAGCGCCTCTGCCGTGAACTGGTTTTCTACCGGGACTTGGCGAGCGGGCAGCTGCTGGACCAGTGGGACAACCCCTACACCGGAGAGCGGGTGAGGGTTGTGGACATCGCCAACGATCCATTCAACTTCGTGATCTCGGAGTTCTTTCCGGATCCGCCCAGTTACGGTGGCCTCAACACTGAAATGCCGCCGAAACGTCCGCTGCGCCTCAACTGGGGCCTGGTCAATGACACCGTGACGCTCGATTCAGACATTCACCTTTATTACCGGAACGCGCTGGACCCGGCCCGCTGGCCCCGCGAATCTGCGGGACCCATGAACCGGGTGTCGGAACTCTTCCGCTATTTCATCAGGCGCGAAGACGCAGAAAACCCCGGGCTCAGCCACATGCCTCACAATGGTGTCTGGTCGCGGGTAACGCCCTGGCTGCCATGGATGCTGATGGGCCAGGCTCCGGGGCACGCGTTATATATGGGGCGCTTTACCAGTTTCGAGAGGGCGGAGCAGGCCGCGCCGGCAGTGCTGGCCCGGGTGCGGGAGCGCTATCCCTTGTACCTGACCGCACCAAATGTATGGGTAGAGCCTAGCCATTCAAGCATCGAGAACTATGCGCGGACGCAAAAGCCCGCGCCGCCCAGATCACCCTGAGCCAGAAGTTCTGACTCGGAGTTGGCTAGATGTGTATGCGCGGGGTTAGACTCTGCATGGACGGCATTCGTACTGCACCAATGGAGAAAGCCGCCCCAGGATCCCCGCGATACCATTTTTCAAGAGATCAATGGCGGCAACCCTTAAATCGCCAAACTCCCCGATCCGCAACGGCCGGTCGCCGCGCCAGATCATCGAGTTTCACCTTCTCCTGCCCCTGGGTATCGGTTTGTTCCTGGGGGCTGCGCGCATCGGTGCGCAACAATTTGAGACCATTGCGCACCACATGGCCTATACGGCCCTGTTTTCGGTTTTGTCCTGGGTGTGCTACGGATTCGGCGCGAAACTGATGTCATGGGTGCTGCGGCCCTGGCATCCACCGCTCCTCGTCGTCCTGCTCACAGGCTACTTCGTTGGTGGTTTCGGGCTTTGGTGGCCGTTCCGGGATGTGCTCAACAGTTTCTTCCTCTCGACACTGATCCCCGGATCTGCCTTCGGGAGTTTCTGGCCGCCACCCGCCGAAGGCATGGCTGGATACATTGCATTCACCGCCCAGGGCCTCGGCTGGTGGCTGCTCGCGAATTGGCTGGATTTCCGTTTCCGACGGGTACAGCGCTTCGGTTTTGTTCCGCCAGCAGTGAGTTTGCCACCTGCGAGCGATGAGCCTGTCCCATCTCCAGACGCGAGTTCCGTGACCAGCAGCCCCGCGAGTGAGCCGCGCCTCAGCAACCGTCTGCCGGCCAATCTGCGTGGGGCCGACATCTATGCGCTAGAGGCCGAAGAGCACTACACCAAGATCC
>JAGRBM010000352.1 GCA_020434085.1 Chrysiogenia bacterium
GCAGGGGAACCTGGGTGGAAGTAAGCCTGCCCGGGGAGTTTGAGGGCTGGCTCCCGAGCTCAGCAGTAAGTGATCTTCTCCCGCCGGTGCGGTAGCTCCATTCCGGAGTGACCGGGCAACCGGGGGAAACCTGCGCAACTCCGCTCCCGAATTCAAGGAGAAACCATCTTCATGGCAGTCGATTACGGTCGCAAGTACACCTGTTATAGCTGCGCAGCAAAGTTTTACGACCTGGGCAAGCCCAAGGCCGTGTGCCCCAAATGCGGCGCCGATCAGGCGGACGCTCCCGAGCCCGAGCCCGAGGAGAAGAAGATTCCCATCGGCAAGTCCCCGGTGAAGACCGTTCCCGTGGAAGAGAAGCCGCCGAAGAAGAAATACGCCAGCGATGACGACGACGTCGACAGCGACGACGTCGAAGAAGACGAAGACTTCGAGGAAGAAGAAGACTTCGACGAAGAGGAAGATGAACTCGAATAGCGCAGTTGCCGAAACGCTTGAGCCGCGTCCCTACGTCATCGCCGTGGTCGATGACGAGGAGATGGTGACCTTCGCCATCAAGAAGGCGCTCAAGAACAACCCGCGCTACGAGATTCACACCTTCAATTCTCCCACCGAGGCCGTCGCGGCGCTCGAGGGGCTCAAACTTGACCTCATCATCAGCGACTACCTGATGCCCCAGATGTCGGGCACGGAGTTGCTGGCAAAGGTCAAGGAGATGCGCCCCGAGGCCACGCGCATCATGCTCACTGCCTATGCCGACAAGGAGAGCGTGATCAAGGCCATCAACGACGTGGGCCTGTTCTTCTATCTCGAAAAACCCTGGGAGAACGAGGACCTGCGCCTGGTCGTCCAGCGCGGCCTGGAAAAGGGCGACCTGGTCGCCGAGCTCAAGGACCGTGTCATCGAGCTCGAACAGACCAACGAGGAGCTGCGCCAGGCCCGTGAGGAACTCATCCGCGGCGAGCGCCTTTCTGCCATCGGCCAGATGGCCAGCACCATCATCCACGACTTCAAGGGACCCATGACCGCCATCCTCGGTTTTTCCGAGCTCATGGCCATGCCCGACTTCGACGCCGAGGAAAAGCAGGACCTCTACAAGAGCATTCGCTCCGAGATCGAGCGCATGGTCGACATGACCAGCGAGGTGCTCGACTTCACCCGCGGCGAGATCAGTCTGAGCCGCGAGCACGTCAAGCTCGAACACTTCCTTGGGGAAGCCATCAAGCCCATGGACCGCGTTCTCAAGCGCAAGGAAGTGGAGATCTCGCTCACCCACGGGGCCGACGATCCGGTGGCCATCGACCGCCGCCGTTTCCGCCGCGTGGTGGAGAACCTGGTGGGCAACGCCGTCGACGCCATGGAAGAGGGCGGCCGAATCGAAATCTGCACCCGCGAGGGGGATGGGCACGTGGAACTCGAAATCCGCGACAGCGGCAAGGGCATTCCCGACGAGATCCGCGAGACCATTTTTCAGCCCTTTGTCACCCACGGCAAGAAACACGGCACCGGTCTGGGAATGGCGATCACCAAGCGCATCGTCGAGTCCCACGGCGGGAGCATCGCCTTCGATTCACGGGCGGGCGAGGGGACGACCTTCGTGATCCGCATTCCCCGCGAAGCCCCGAGCGCTTCCTGAGCACCGGGGCAGCGCCCCAAAAGGAGCCCCCTCATGCCGCTTTACGAACTGACCTGCCCCTACTGCGAGGCCAACATTCCCCTGGACGCCGGCGTCTCCAACGGCGACGAGGTCTACTGC
>JAGRBM010000353.1 GCA_020434085.1 Chrysiogenia bacterium
AAGACGCACCACCTCGGCGCAAAACGGCAGCACGGCGGCCTTGCCGCGATCCATGATCGAGTGGCCGCCAATGGCGACGATGTTGGCGTCGGGCAGCAGCCGCACTTCGCGTGCGGGCTCCGTTTCCGAAAGCAGCTTCTTGGCCTGGAGCGATTCGCGGGTGAAGCGCCCCTGGATGTGGGTTCGGTGAATTCCTTCACCTTTGACGATGTCGTCGGACATTTCTTTCCTCAGTTACTCCGGCCGCAGCACCTGCTCGCGGCTCGTATCTTACTTGCTCAGTCTTTCCAGAAGTCCGGCGGCGCTGAGGTCTCCCTCGACGGCGCGGACCTGGAAGCCCTCGGTGCTTAGCATCCGGGATCCCTGCTCCGAAAGCAGAAGGGCCAGAAATTCTCCGGCCAACTCCCTTGCGGGCGTCTGGCCGTTGAGGCTGGCCCCGTAGACGATGGGCTTGCCCTTGCGGGTGATCGTCTCGCCGGGATTGCGCCCGGCCACTGTGACGCTGGCTTTGGCGTAGTGCTCGGCCAAATCGGGGCTGCTCAGATTGATCTTCTCGGGCAGCTCCAGAATTCGCAGCCCTGCTGTTGCCGCGGTCGTGCCGTAGACGAACGCATAGTCCATGGCGCCGGCCTGCAGCGGGGCCAGCAGCTCGGCCACGTCGGCCCGCATGCCTGCCGTGCCCACCTTGGCCAGGGTCTTCGCTTCCAGGTCGCTCCCGGGCAAGTCGAGCTCTGCAAGCTGAAGCAACATGCGCGTGCGGTAACCAACCGGCGCCTTGTCGGGATCGGCCATGCCGACCTTTACGTCATCTCGCAAGAGAACCTCGTGCCAGTTCTCTGCGTTGATCTCGTCTGCGGCCACCGAGCCATTCGTATAGGCGATGACCACCCGCTCGCTGGCGAACTTCACATGCGCCTTGCACCAGGCTGGCTCAAGCAGCTCGGAGAAGAGCTTTTCATCGGCCAACAACAAGACGTCGGCCTTGCTGCCCAGGTCGAGCACCTGGCGGGCCAGCGCGGTGCTGCCGCCGGTGCGCACCCGCACATCCAGGCCCGGGTGAGACTGCTCAAAGTTTTTTTCGAATTCCGCGAGCACATGGCCGAGACTGGCCGCCGCTACGATGTTCAGCTCGCTGACCTGTACGGGTGCCTCTTTGGCCACAGAGTCCGCGGATTCACCCTTCGGGGTGCTCTCGCAACCGCCGATGCCCGGAACCACCAGTGCAACAAGCAGCGCTGTTGCCGGCAGCATGGAATTCAGAAATCGTCTGACCTTCACGCGTTGCCATCCTCCACGAAGGCCGGGGACTGTGACCCGAAGCGGGAGAAGTTTCAACTGTAGATGGACCCTCTTGCGTGCAGAAGCGGTGTACGCGCGGCCCTAGCGCGTCAGGCGCCGCTGCATGCCGGCGGCCCACACCACCCCTGCAAGGGCCAGCGCCCCCACCCCAAGGGCTACTGGACGAAACTGCGCGGGCCCCAGAAACCATGCGAACGCGGATGCCGCGATGATTGCCGCATGGACGAGATACTCAAGGCCCCACGCCCAGGATTTTCCCTCGAAGAGCGCGCCCCATCCTACCGTGGCCAGCAGGAGCACCGCGCACGGCACAGCGAGGACCTGCGGGGCGAGCTGGTGCTGGAAGAGCAGCGTGGCCGTGACGGCCGCTCCCACAAATACGAACTGCACGTTCACGAATTTCTTGAGCCTGCCCGAGAAAGGCGGGTCCCACTTCTTGAATTTCTTCGCCTCGACCGGCGGCACGACCTGCCAGCCGCCCTGCTCGGCAGGAAGCCAGGCGGGGTTGGCAAACCAGGTCCAGATTTTGTCGCGAAGGCGCGTTGCCTTGCCGGCGCGCTCCCACATCTCTTTCCAATAGTGAAAGTTCGCCCACACCGGGTTCCAGCTTTCGAAGGGCTTTACCAGGCCGTAGACCGGCGTGGCACGTTCGAGCTCGAAAGTCCCGAACATCCGGTCCCAGATGATGAAGATTCCGCCGTGGTTGCGGTCGATGTATTCGGGGTTGATGCCGTGGTGGACCCGGTGGTGCGAGGGCGTGTTGAAGACGAACTCGTACCAGCGCGGAAGCTTGCTGACAAGCTGGGTATGAATCCAGAACTGGTAGAGCAGGCTGATGGCCACGTTCCCGATGTAGACGAGCGGCGGCACTCCAAGCAGCGCCATGGGCAGGTAGAGCGCCGTTGCCGCCACCCCCTGGAACCACGACTGGCGAAGCGCCACGGCCAGATTGTAATCCTGGCTCTGGTGGTGCACCAGGTGCATGGCCCACATGAAATTTACCTCGTGGCTCCATCGGTGGAACCAGTAGTAGAGAAAGTCGAGCAGGAAGAAGCCTACGACCCATGCCGCAACCGGGTGCGGCGCCAGGTCGATCACCTTGTAGTGTTCATAAACCCAGGCGTAGGCCAGCACGGCGGCGGCGTTGAGAAACACGCGAACCAGTTCGCTGCCGATCCCGCAGGAGAGATCGGTCACCGAATCATTGAACCGGTAGAGCCGCAGCCCCCGGCGACGCATGAAGAAGACCTCCACGCCGATGAGCAGGAAAAATGCAGGGATGGCCAGTGCAATGGGGTCGAGTTTCATTGGTTTCGTGCTATCTCAGGGCGCGCCGGATTTCGTTGTCGAGGCATCATAGCCCAGAGGAAGCGGAGGTCACACCATGAGCGAGTTTCAGGCAGTCATCGACGGGGAAGCGCTGGAGAAGCGCCTCGAGAGCGTTCGCACCGTGCCGTTTCACCAGTTTCTGGGCCTGCGCATCGAGGAGGTGAGTCCCGGCAGCGCGCGGCTTACCCTGCCCGCCTCCGATGCCATGCGCAACAACGAGGGGATCCTCCACGGCGGAATCACCTACGCGCTGCTTGATGTGGCCTGCTATTGCGCGGCCGCACCGCTCTTCGGGAACGACGAGAACGCGGTCAGCCACGACATCCACGTCTCAGTGCTCCGCAGCGCCGGGGACCAGGACGTGGAGCTACGCGGCCGGGTGCTCAAGCGCGGCCGGAATATCATCTTCGGAGAGAGTGAGGCTTGGTCCGGCGGCAAGCTCATCGCCCGTGCGGCAGTGACCAAATCCATCGTATCGCTCAAACGATAGCTATCTAACTACCCGTAATCACTTCACTGTCAGGAATTCCGAGTTTTCAGGCCAACAGGGGCTTGCAAAGCGGGTCGTTCTGCATATAATCAGAATCAGAATTCGGATTCTGCTTTAGGAGCGAGAAGCAGTGAGCGCAGCCGCCGTACAACCAAAGCCCCCTGCCGCGGGCAAGCAGCTTGAGTGGGTCAATCCCCCTCAACAGGCGCGCAGCCAGCAGACCCTCGATCGTCT
>JAGRBM010000354.1 GCA_020434085.1 Chrysiogenia bacterium
AGACCCTGTTTGCCTCCGTTTTCGTCTTTGTGGTCATCCCGCTGGGCGCGGGCGTCCTGACGCACAGGCATTTCATCGAGTCGGATCGGCCGGAATCGATCGACAAGCTCGCCAACCGGCTCAAGCCCGCATCGATCGTGGGGCTGCTTCTTACCGTCATATTGCTCTTCGGGTTTCAGGCAGAGACCATCATCGCCAATCCCATTCGCGTCGCACTCATTGCCGTTCCGCTGCTGATACAGAGCTACGGGATTTTTGCCATTGCCTACGCGCTCGCACGCGCATTGAAACTCCCGTTCAATGTCGCCGCGCCGGCGGCCATGATCGGCACTTCGAACTTCTTCGAGCTTGCCGTGGCGGTTGCCATCAGCCTTTTCGGGCTCTCTTCGGGCGCCGCACTGGCGACCGTCGTGGGCGTGCTCATCGAGGTGCCCGTGATGCTCTCGCTGGTCGCCTTTGCCAACCGGACGCGGGACTGGTTTCCCGAAGCGGCACACGCCTGAGGAGCAGCCATGAACCGCGTCATCTTTGCCTGCGTGCACAATGCCGGCCGCTCCCAGATGGCGGCGGCCTTCTTCAATGCGCTCTGCCGGAGCCCCGAGTGGCAGGGCGTTTCGGCAGGCACCCAGCCCGCCGACCACGTGCATCCCGAGGTGCTCGAAGTGATGAAGGAAGCGGGCATCGATCTCTCGGATGCGCGCCCGCAAAAACTCACCGAGGAGCTCTGCGCCGACGCGAAGCTGCTCATCACCATGGGCTGCGGCGAGAACTGTCCCTACGTTCCGGGCCTGGAAACACGCGACTGGCCGCTGCCCGACCCCAAAGGGAAGGGTCTGGCGCAGGTTCGGGAAATTCAAGCCGAGGTGCGCAGGCGCGTCAAAGCACTGGTGGATGAGATCGCGGCCTGAGTTTTCCCCGTTCCGTCCGATTCCTCTAGACTGTTTTCATGCGATGGATTCTGGCAGCGATGCTTGCGTTCGTGATCAGTGGGTGCAGCGCGGACATGGACGAGTATCTCGATGAGGCCCGGCGCTTTGTCGATCCCGCCCAGCGGATGTGGCCGGGCTCGCGTGAACCGGCTGAATCGCAGAAACAGCCCACCCCGGCCGAAGAAGAGGCTCCGCCCGAAGAACCCCGGACCGCACAGGTCGAGCCTGAAAAGGCGGAACCCGCCGACGAACCCGAAGAGGAAAAGGGCGCCGCCAGCGATCCCACCCGCATCGTGTTTCGCTACACCGACGACGCCGGAAATTTGAAATTCGTTGCCGGCATCGACAGCGTGCCGCCCAAATACCGCCCGCGCGTGCGGGTAGTCGACGGGCGCAAGCTCAATACCTATCAGAGCGGCCCGGCGCCTGCGCCCGTTGCAAGCTCAGCCGCGCCGAGCGCGAGCAGCACCCTGCGCGGGCGTCCCGGCGGGGAGTGGAATTCCAACCAGATCCGGTGGGTGCCGCTTTCACAGGCAAAAACCTCCGCCCGCCGCCTGCAGCGGCCCGTTCTGCTGGTGGTCTACACCGACTGGTGCCCTCATTGTAAGGAGTTCGAAACGCAGTTCGAGGATCAACAGGTGGCCGAACTGGCACAGCGCTTTGTCATGGCGCGCGGCAATTCCGACGAAATGGATGTACTGGATCGCAGCTACGCGCCCGACGGTCGCTACATTCCGCGTATGCTCGTTCTCTCACCCACCGGGAAGCTCGACACCGAGCTCAACGACGGCGGCGAAGACGCCTACTACTGGGGCAGCACCTCACCCAAAGGAATCCTGCGCGCAATGCGCAAGGCGATCAAGAAATACGGCAACTAGGCTTTGACGCCCTTGGCGGCCCAGTCGGGGCGCTCGACTTCGAAAACCTCGCGGGTCTTTCCGTAGAGCTGGCCGGCCAGGCGTGAGAGCGGGTGGAGCTTTTCGATGTCGACCCACTTCTTTTCGTCATCCCAGACCGAATCGGCAATGTGGAACTTCACCACTTCGGCGATGATCAGGCCGTTCAGGGGCTTGGGCTTTCCGCACCAGACGATCTGGTCGAGCTTGCACTCAAACTGAATCGGGCACTCGGCAATGCGCGGGGCGCTCACAATGTCGGAATCCACGGGCGTCAGACCCGTCTTTTCGATCTCCGATTCGTCGGGAGCGAACTCCGTGGAACTCAGCGTGACGAGTTCGGCCTGATCCTCGGTAGGGATGTTTACAACGAAGTCTCCGGTCTCCTCGATGTTGCGCAGCGAGTCCTTCTTGACGAGCTGGTCGCCCCAGCGGCGGTGCCCGATGCTCACCGAGATCATGGGCGGCTTCGAGGTGATTCCCTGGAAATAGGAAAAGGGCGCCAGGTTGGTGGAGCCGTCCTTTCCACGGGTGGAGATCCACGCGATGGGCCGGGGCACGATGGCCGAGATCATCAAAAAATAGAGTTCCTTGCCCGATGCCTGGGCGGGGTCGATTTCGATCATGGGGTGGGTCTCCTTGGCGCGTGGGCTCGTCTCACTGGCGCGCATCTTAGGGGGCGGGGTTGCTGGGCGTCCATCCGGTCCGCTGTGTCGCTTTGCGTCACCCCGAGATTCCTGATAATAAAGTAATTTCAGGCACTTAGATTTGTGATTTGGATTAATCCTTGCGAAGAGCCCAATGATTTTAGTAGCTTCGCGCGCATGCAAGTTGGCGGGAAACCACGGCGGGAGCAAGCCGCGGTTTGAAGGGGACGTTATGAACGCCATTCGGAAGGTCGTCGTCTGCGAGGACGATGCCGTTACCCAGCGCTACCTCCAAAAAGTGATCGCCCTGATTCCGGACACGGAGGTTCACCTCTTTTCGAGCGTGGGTACCGCCCTGCTGGCGGTCGAGTCCATGAAGCCCGCGCTCGTCATCATGGATCATCGCCTGCCCGGCGCCACCGGCAGCGACGCTGTCGGCCGCCTTCGCAAGACCGAGTGGGGCAAGAGCGTCCCGGTCCTCGTCTACACCGGTGCCGACGTGCGCGAAGAGGCCCTCGCCAACGGCGCGAGCGACTTCATCAGCAAGCCGGCAAGCGCGCCGCAACTCATCGACAAGATCAGCGCGCTTCTCGCCAACTGATTGCCGACCTCTCCTCCGTCTACTTCTCACCCATTCCTGTCATCCTGAGCAAAGCGAAGGATCTCGCAACGACGAATCAGCGTTGTCCCGTGCGTTGGCAACAGCGCTCGTACCTGCGAGATCCTTCGCTTCGCTCAGGATGACAGTTGTGTGAAATGCACGAAGTGAGAGACTACCAGTCGACGAAGCTCTTGAGCTTGCCCGAACGGGAGGGGTGGCGCAGCTTGCGAAGCGCCTTGGCCTCGATCTGACGGATGCGCTCGCGGGTAACCGAGCAGTTCTGCCCGACTTCCTCCAGCGTGTGATCGCTCTTGCCGCCGATGCCAAAGCGCATGCGCAGGACTTTTTCCTCGCGCGGGCTCAGCGTGGCCAGCACGTTGCGGGTCTGTTCGAGCAGGCTGACGTTGATGACTGAATCCGTCGGTGAAATCACCGATTCGTCCTCGATGAAATCGCCCAGGCTCGAATCGTCTTCCTCGCCCACGGGCGTTTCCAGTGAGATGGGCTCCTTGGCGATTTTCATCACCTTGCGCACCTTTTCCACCGGCAGTTCCATGCGCACGGCCAGCTCTTCGGGCGTGGGTTCGCGGCCGAGTTCCTGGATGAGCTGGCGCGAGGTCCGAACAAGCTTGTTGATCGTCTCGATCATGTGCACCGGGATACGGATGGTGCGCGCCTGATCTGCAATGGCGCGGGTGATCGACTGGCGGATCCACCACGTAGCGTAGGTCGAGAACTTGTAGCCGCGCTGGTACTCGAATTTCTCGACGGCCTTCATCAGGCCGATGTTGCCTTCCTGAATGAGATCGAGGAACTGCAGTCCGCGGTTCGTGTATTTCTTGGCGATCGAAACCACCAGGCGAAGGTTCGCCTCGATGAGATCGGCCTTCGCACGCGAGGCGGCGTCCTCACCGGCCTCGATTTCCAGCACCAATCGGGTGAGTTCCTCCACCGGCAGGCCCGTACCTTCTTCGACTTCGGCGCGGACGCGCGACGATTCAATCAGCGCGGCGTCATAGGCCTGCAGGTCAGCAATGCTCACGTGAATGCTCTTGGCGACCTTTTCGGCCTCCTTGGCGTTCTTGCGCATCCGGCTCAGATACGGGGCGATGTCCTCGCGCGTGCGGCCCAAACGATTCTCGAAACGCACAATCGGCCGCTCGGCCGAGCGATATTCCTCAAGCGCGAGCTTCAGGCCGTTGACGATGCGCTGCACCTCGCGGCTGTTGAGCCCGAGCAGGGAAATCTGGCTGGCAATCTTGCGGGTGTTGGCGTCGAGCTCACCCTGGTAGCGCTCACGGGTTTTCTCCGAAACGCTCTTGCGACCGATCTTGTTCTGGATTGCTTCGCGGTCCTTGAAGGACTGGCTGATCCGCCGGAACGCGGCGAGCGCTTTTTCGCGGTAGCGCTCTTCGTCGAAGGTCTCTTCATCGATGTCGTCGAGCAGGTCGCGAATGGAAACATCGCGGTCTTTGAGTTGCTCGCCGATCTTCAAGAATTCGCGCACGGCCGAGGGGCACGAATAGATCGCGTTGCGCACGCGCTGCTCGCCGGCTTCAATGCGCTTGGCGATCTCCACCTCTCCCTCGCGGGTGAGCAGGCTGACGGTGCCCATCTCCCGAAGGTACATGCGAACCGGATCGACGTGGGCGCCCTCACCCGGAGCCAGCGCGGCGGCCTTGCCCGGCGTCTCCGAGTCATTCGCGTCGGAGGCCCGTTTGCGCGGCCGCTCGGGCGCGCTGTTGGCATCGGGTTCGTCGTCGTCGAGATCGTCGGCGCTCAGCTCGTCATCGTCATCATCGAGCGCGTCATCGAGGTCATCGGGCGCGACTTCGAGAACGTCCACGCCGTCCTCGCTGAGCTCGAGCATGATTTCGTCGAGCTGCTCGGTGCTCACCCCTTCGCCGGGAAGTGCTTCATTGAGTTCGTCGTAGGTAAGAAAGCCTTTTTCGCGACCTGCCGAAAGCACGGTCTCGAGCGCGCCGCTGCGCGGCGTCTTCTTCGCGCCGGCGGCTTCGGTCGTCTCTGGTTTGTCGGCTTTGTTTTTGCGCGCGGTTTTCGCCGCGGGCTTTGCGGCCTTGCGGGGTGCGGCCTTGCTCGTCTTCGCAGCGCTCGCACTGGCGCGTGCGCGCTTAACAGTCTTCGCCCCGGCCGCCTTCTTCGCAGCGGCTTTAGGTTTTTTGGTGGTACCGGCTGACCTTGCCACGCACTAATCCCTTGGCATCGCAACACAGGGAAATAAGTCCCCGCCGCGCTCAACAATCCCAACCCCGAATTTCGCGCATCCGCTCTGGTAGGGATTATGAACGCAACCGACGTTCCACGTCCAATAGCCGTTGGGACAACTCTGTGTGGGCTCCGGGCTCTTCGGCGCCCGCCAGCTCACGAAGTTGCTGCTGGAGCTCGGTGCGCTCGGTCAGCAGCACGTAGTGCTCCAGCTTCTTTAGAACGCTTTCCAGGGACTCTTCGATGCGTTCTTCTTCGGGCCGGTTGTGGTCGGTGTCTTCCTCGGAAAGGCGCAGGGGCTCGTTCATCAATCGAGAGGCCAGCGCGATTTCCTCCTGTGGGGATTCCCCTCCCTGCAGACTCTGGATCACCGCGTTGAAAAACCCGGGCTTGGCCGCGGTGCCAGCTTCCACGGCGGCCTTGTAAATGCGCTGCAGGCTCTCGGAACTGAGCAACGCATTGATGTCTTCCTCCAGACTCTGCTCCATGCACTGGGAGAGCTGCAGGCAAAGCGCGACAAGAAAGCGCTCCATCCGTTCGCGTTCGTTGAGCTTTTCGGGCAGCCCCATTTCCCGCGCAAGTTCGGCGCGAAGTTGGGGATCGTTGCGGTCCTGTCCTTCGCGTCGGCGGGTGCGATTCGTCACGGCGGCCCGGCGTAGCGATTCACGCAGGCGATCGGGAGAGACATTGAGCCGCTGGGCGAAACTCTCCACCGCGCGATCCAGCGAGATCGGGTCGGGAATCGCGGCGAGCACTTCGGCCGCACGACCCACCGCCTGCTCCATGTCGGCGCTTCCACCCTTGTTGGCAGCGCCGGCCAGTTCGTCGAGGAGCATGTTCAGCAGCGGCTGGGTTTTCCCCATGAGTGCCTGAACCGCCTCGGGGCCCTCGCGTTCAAGCAGATCGTCCGGGTCCTTGCCGCCCTCGACCATCACGCGGTGCGGGTCCATTCCCTGGGGTAGCAGCACGCCCAGGCTCTTGAAGGCGGCCTGCCGCCCGGCGTTGTCGGAATCAAAGAGCAGGGTGACACGCTTGGTGTATCGCCGGAGGATGCGCGCATGGTCTTCGGTGAGCGCGGTGCCCAGCGTCGCCACTGCGTTCTTCACGCCGGCGCGCCAGAGCGCAATCAAATCCATGTAGCCTTCGACCACGATCACGCCGGTTTCTTCGCGGATCTCCCGGCGGGCGCGATGGAAGTTGTAGAGGACCTTGCCCTTGTGAAAGAGCTCGGTCGTCGGGGAGTTCAGATACTTGGGCATTTGATCGTCGCGCAGGGAGCGGCCGCCAAAGCCGATGACCCGGCCGCGCGCGTCGTGAATCGGAAAAATGAGCCGGTCGACGAATTTGTCACGCAGGTTCTCCCACGTGACCGGCGCGCCTTCCTGGCGGAGCTGCACCAGCCCGGCATCGAGGGCCAGCCGCGGATTAACCCCCGCCTTGTGGAGTTTACGAACCAGCCGGTCCCAGCCCGCCGGCGCCCAGCCGATCTCGAAGAGCTCGGCGGTCTCGCCGGTCAGCCCGCGGCCCTCGGCGTAGGCCCGCGCTTCGGCGGCGGCCTCGTCCTCGACGATCAGGCGCCGGTAATACTCCGAGGTCCGTTGGAGCAGATCGAAGACCGGGTCAGCCGCGCGCTGGGCCTGCCGCGCGTCGCTCAGGGCCTCGGTTTCGATGGTGACGCCGGCCTTGTCGGCCAGGTATTCGATCGCCTCGATGAAGTTGAGGTTATCGATGGCCTCGAGAAAGCCCACGGCATTGCCGCCGGCCTGGCATCCAAAGCAGTAGTAGAGCCCCTTGTCCTGGCTCACGGTGAAGGAGGGAGATTTTTCATTGTGAAAAGGGCAGAGCCCCTTCCAGTCCTTGCCCGCGCGCTTGAGCTGTACGCGCTCGCCGATGAGTTCGACGATGTCGGTGCGATCAAGAATTTCGTTGATCGTCTGCTGGGGAATGCGCTTGGACACGGGCCCATTCTTTCACGTTGGGAAGCCCCCGGCCAACCCGCCCGGGGCTTGTTTGATCTGGTAGGCAAGCGAAGCTGGAACTACCGAATTCTCTAAAGCTTTCCACAGGTTCCGCATCTGTGTTGATGCGCTACATCAACTTTTAATTCTGAATTTTCCCTGTGATTTCAAAGAGTTATGAAAATAATCAAACAGGGCCGGGGGTCACCCCCTCGGCCCTGTGGAGAGTTTGTGGAATTCTTTGGGGACAGCCGCGGTGCCCCTTCGCTGGAGCAATTCGACCTGTCAAAATGGCTCGAAATTGAGCCAATTCTGGCTCTCGAATCTTCAGCCGGTCAGCTTGCTCTTCACCAGTGCGCTCACCCGTGAGCCATCGGCCTGGCCCTTGATCTGACCCATGACCATGCCGATAACCTTGCCCATGTCCTTGGGACTCGACGCGCCGGTCTTGGCGATGGCGTCGGCGACGACTTTCCCGAGCTCTTCGTCCGAGAGCTGCGTCGGCAGGTAGCGTTCGATCACCACCATCTCCGCGCGTTCCTTCTCGGCCAGCTCGGCGCGGCCGCCCTTGTCGTAGGTCTCGGCTGCTTCGGCGCGCCGTTTCTTGGCGGAGCTGAGCACCTCGATCATCTGGTCGTCGGTGAGGGCTTCGACCTTGGCTTCGATTCGCTTGTTCTTTGCCTCGGAGGAAATCATCCGAAGCACCGAGAGCTCGTCCTTCTTCCCGGCCTTCATGGCGGCCTTCGTGTCCTCGGTGATGCGGTTCAATATTTCGCTCATGGGTTCCTCCCCTGCCCGGCCTCCGATGCGACCGGGACTCAATCGGTTGCGCAGTCTCTTAGCACCCTGCCGCCGCGATTACTTCTTTCGACTGGCCTTCTCGGTGTGGCCGCTGGTGCCAAAGCGCCGGGCCAGCTCGGCATAGACCTCGGAGATGTCGATGTCCTTGTGGGCGAGCAGAACCAGCGAGTGAAAGAGCACGTCGGAAAACTCTTTGACCACCTCGGTGTTGTCCTTGATCTCGGCCGCCTCGACGAGCTCGCCCGATTCCTCGCGAATTTTTTCGAGGATCTTCGGCAGGCCTTTTTCGAAGAGACTCTTGGTGTAGGACTTCTCTCCGGTGGAGGCCTTGCGGGCCTCGATCACCTCGAACAGGGCGTTCACCACAGCGGGCCCCGAGGGGGTGCCGGCGCTCTCCCCTTCGACCTCCCGGAAGAAGCAGTTCCAGCGCCCGGTGTGGCAGGCCGCGCCGGTTTGTTCCACGTGGAACAACAGGGTGTCGCCGTCACAATCCAGGCGGATGTCGCGGATCTTCTGAACGTGGCCGCTCGACTCACCCTTTTTCCAGAGTTTGCCCCGGCTTCGCGAGTGGTAGTGGGCAAACCCGGTCTCGAAGGTCTTGTCCAGGGCCTCGCGATCCACCCACGCGAGCATGAGCACGTCGCCGCTGGCCGCGCACTGGGCAACGGCCGGAACAAGGCCCTGCTCGTTCCACTTGATCTGGCCGGTCAACTCTTCGCGGGAGATCGGGTCGATTTTCTTGAAATCTTCAGCGTCCACGGCGTTTCTGTGCTCCTCCAGCGGCTCCGGGTTTCCTTGAGATGCACGCGGGAAGGCCGTG
>JAGRBM010000355.1 GCA_020434085.1 Chrysiogenia bacterium
CCTCTATCGACAAACCCACGGATCGGGAATGGTCCATATCACCAAAGGCCGCTTCGATAGCACCGCCGTCAGTCTTCCACCTGAACGCGAACAACGCCGCATCGTCGATGAAATCGAAAAGCAGTTCACCCGGCTGGATGCGGCGGTGGAGGCCCTGCGGCGGGTGCAGGCGAACCTGAAACGCTACCGCGCCAGCGTGCTCAAGGCCGCCTGCGAGGGGCGCCTCGTCCCTACCGAAGCCGCGCTCGCCCGCGCCGAGGGCCGGGGCTTTGAGAGCGCCGACGTGCTCCTGCAGCGCATCCTCAAGGAGCGCCGCCGGAAATGGGAAGAAGACCAGCTCGCGAAGTTCGAGGCGAAGGGGAAGCTGCCGAAGGACGATGCATGGAAGAAGAAATACCAGGAACCCACCGCGCCGGATGTGAGCGAGTTGCCCGAGCTGCCGGAGGGGTGGTGCTGGGCGAGCGTGGAGCAGCTTCAACTGAGTCTACGCAACGGGATCTCTAAGAAGCCGGATGGCGACACTGGTCTTTCGATTCTTCGCATCAGTTCTGTCCGGTCGATGTCGGTAGATTTGGACGACCGTCGCTATTTGACGGACGATCTGGAGGCGTATTCGGATTTTGCGATTGAAGAAGGTGATTTGCTCTTTACTCGTTACAACGGCTCGCCAGAACTGGTAGGCGTCTGCGGAGTTGTGCCTGCGCTTCCCGAGCCGTTTGTATACCCTGATAAGCTGATCCGTGTTCGTGTCCCCTCGTCACTTTCGCCACCTTCGTTTCTTCAGATTGTGTTTTCCACAGGTGCATCGCGAGATTTTATTCGGAGCCGAACGCGCACGACTGCGGGCCAAGCGGGCATATCAGGTGGTGACCTCAAGCAAGCGCCCGTGCCGATTGCGCCACTCCTGGAGCAGATGCGCATCTCTTTGGAAGTCGAGTCAAAGCTCTCGGTAGTTGAAAAGACGATGGGCGTAATCGCTGAGCTCGAGACCCGCGCCGAACGCCTCCGCCAGGCGATTCTCAAGCGCGCCTTCGAGGGCCGCCTGGTCCCGCAGGACCCGGACGACGAACCGGCCAGCGTGCTTTTAGAGCGCATCGGCTCCGAACGCGAAGCGCGGGCGGGGGCGGGGAAAAAACGAAAGACGGTGAAAAAGGCCGCGAAGCGGAAGACCGCGGCGAAGAGGGGGCGAGGATGAGTATTGGAAAGCGCCCCCAGACGGGGTATATAGGGGTTTCCACCCACGTTCCAATTGTGACACCGGATGTCACGGCCCGCGCTATACTGTAAACAGCGGGCCAGGATCCTCTTTGAGAGAGGAGAGTGTTTCCATGCGTGAACATTCCATACGACTGACAGGCCCTCGCGCCACCGGTGCACGCGTTTCGGTCCGCGCGCTGCGGGATTTGCTCGACGTTCTCTCCGATGGTGCCCGGAAGGCGGTGCGCCTGCGGGTCGAAGGGCGAAGCACGGCGAAGGGCATCCAGCCTGAATGGCTGGGGAGGGCTGCGGATTTTGAGCTGGTCGGCCTTTCCGAAGGGTCAACGCGGCTTCACTTCGAGGCGCCGTCCCTTGCCGAGGCGGTCCCACATATGTTCGGGCAGATGGATTTCACCAAAGAGCTAGATACTTCCAGAACTTCCTTTGAGCTGCTCGAAGAAAGCCTCCGCGATGCGCTCGCCGGTTCGCGGGAGAGCGATCTCTATGATGAGTCACTGCTCAAAACCTTTACGGGGTTCTCAGCATTGTTCAAGGACGGATTCGAGGCTCTGGAAATCAAGGATGCCGGTCCGGTTATTTCGCTTGATGCGGCAGGGATCGAAACGGTCAGCCGCCTGCGGCGTGAGACTCCTGAACCCAGGCGTGTGATGGTTGCGGGGAAACTCGATGCCATCCGTGATCACGACCACATGTTTACCTTGATTCTGCCGGACGGGAAGACGATCAAAGGGCTCGCTGAAGAGATTGAATCCAGAATTTTGGCTGACTTTTTCGGGGAACCCGCAGTGGTTTCGGGATTTGCGCACTACCGTCCCTCGGGTGCAGTGCTTCGCATTGAGGCCGACCGGATCGAGAAACCGGGCAAAAACGATCTGGAGATTTTCGGGATGGAACCGGGGCCGCTTGTGGCACAGCTCGATGCAAGGGCTTATGACCAGCTGCAGGGGCCACGGTCGGGCATCAATGCGATTGTCGGCCAGTGGCCGGGCGATGAGACTGATGAAGAGCTTGCCGAATTCCTAGAGTGCCTGGCGTGATACCTGACGACGCGCGCATTCTGCTCGATAGGAGCATCCTGCTCCATCTGGTCAGGAAGCGTCCCGCCGGGGCGTGGGTTTACTCGGAATATCGATTAGGCGAGCGTCCGCGCAAGCCGTTGATCTCGCGCGTTACCGTGGGGGAGTGTCTCGCATTCTCGCGGACCGGGAAAAATCCCTGGGGCGAGGACAAGAAGCGACGGCTTAACGATTTGTTGCAGGAGCTTCCTGTTGTGGAATTGAACAACGGTCCGGTCACTGAACTGTTCGCGGATTTTTCAGGGCATCTCTACAACGTCGGGCAAAGGCTCGGTAACCCACATGATATTTGGATTGCAGCCTGCGCGGTCGCGGTCGATGCCACGGTGCTGACTGCTGATCGTGATTTCGCGCGCCTCGTCCCACTTGGTCTTCGGGTGGAACGCATTGATCCCGAGGAACTGAAGAAGCTCAATCGAGATGCGAAAGGCGGCAAGTAGCCATGTCCAACCACGCCCAGCAAGTCGTCCAGAAGCTCTGGAACTACTGCAACGTCCTGCGCGATGATGGCCTCTCCTACCAGAGCTACCTCGAACAGCTCACCTTCCTGCTGTTTCTCAAAATGATGGACGAGCGGAGCAAACCGCCGTTCAACGAAAAGCGCCGCATTCCCAAGGAATACGACTGGGAGGCGCTCAAGTCGAAGGATGGTGACGCGCTGGAGACCCAGTATCGCCACACTTTGGAAGAGCTGGGAAAGCGCAAGGGGATGCTCGGGGTAATCTTCAAGAAGGCCAAGAGCGAGATCCAGGACCCGGCGAAGCTGCGCAAGCTGATCGTGGACCTGATCGATCCCGAACAGTGGATGTCGCTCGAAACGGACGTAAAGGGCGACGCCTACGAGGGGCTGCTGGAGAAGAACGCCGAGGACACCAAGTCCGGCGCGGGCCAGTATTTCACCCCGCGCGCGCTCATTCAGGCGCTGGTTGATGTGATGCAACCCAAACCCGGCGAGCGGGTGTGCGACCCCGCCTGCGGCACCGGCGGCTTTTTGCTCGCGGCCCACGACTACGTGGCCGGGCACAACAAGCTCGACAAGGATCAGCGGCGATTCCTCAAGGACGAGGCCCTCCGCGGCTGGGAGCTGGTTCCCAATACCGCCCGTCTGGCGGTGATGAACCTCTACCTGCACGGCATCGGCGGCGAGGAGAGCCCCATCGAAGTGGACGACGCCCTGGCGGCCGATCCCGGCGAGAAATTCGAGATGGTGCTGACCAACCCGCCCTTTGGCAAGAAGTCGAGCGTCACGGTCATTGCCGAGGACGGGAGGACGAGCAAAGAGGCGCTCACCATCATGCGCGGCGACTTCTGGGCGACGACAAGCAACAAGCAGCTCAACTTCGTCCAGCACGTGCACACCCTGCTCAAGATTCACGGCCGGGCTGCAGTGGTGGTGCCCGACAACGTGCTCTTTGAGGGCGGCGCCGGAGAGACCGTGCGCCGCAAGCTCCTGCACGAGTGCGACGTCCACACCCTGCTGCGCCTTCCCACGGGCATCTTCTACGCCCAGGGCGTCAAGGCGAACGTGCTTTTCTTCGATAAAAAGCCCGGCAGCGAAAAGGCGTGGACGAAGAAGCTCTGGATCTACGACCTGCGCACGAACAGGCATTTTACGCTCAAGACCAATACGTTAAAGCGCGCCGATCTCGACGAGTTCGTGAGCCTCTATAAACCCGGGGAGCCCGGCAAGCGGAAGGCCACCTGGTCGGAAAAGAATCCCGATGGCCGCTGGCGCGCCTACGACTACGAGGAACTTCTCAAGCGCGACA
>JAGRBM010000356.1 GCA_020434085.1 Chrysiogenia bacterium
AAAAGCGCCGCCCACTACGTCGAATACGGCCGCGGCCACGCCGCCCTCTTCACGAAGTAGGCGCTTTCCGCTAGAGATAAGGGACGGGGAAGGGGACGGGACACCGGTGAGCCTTCAGGACACATTGCAGACGCTCGAAGTCTTCTGCGAACTCGACGAGAACGAGATCGCCGAAGTCGCGCAGATCGTCATGGAAAAAGACGTGCCCGTGGGCCAGCCCCTGTTCGTGGAGGCGATGAAGGGCGAGACCCTCTTCATCGTGCTCGAAGGGACCGCCAGCGTCACCCGCAAGCTCGAAGACGGCCGCGAAGTGCAGCTCTACGTCGCCGAGGGCGGCGATTTCCTGGGATCGCTCTCCCTGTTCGAGCCCGGCGAGCGCCGCGTCTCGGCCAAGACCATCGAACCCAGCAAGATCCTCATCATCCGGCGCAAGGATTTTCTCAAGCTCGCCGACAAGTCGCCCAAGACCGCATTCCGCTTCGCCTTCGAACTCGTGCGCGCCTCGCTCGAAAAGCTCAACGACATGGCCGAAGTCCATGTGGAGACGATCGAGGCGCTGAAGAAGGCGTGAATCCGGATCGTGCACGTGCTCGTGCAGGTGCACGTGCACGTTGAGATGTATCGGTGGCTGTGGGGCATCCACCTTCTCTCCGCCAATATTGTTGCTGAGAAATTCGCCCGCTTCTCCACCACCTTGTTGATCCCCCGTCACACCCGTGCCATGAAGGGCGCGCTAGGTTTGCGCCGCACCCGGTGACGACCTCGCTGCTACGTAGCCTCAGCACACTCGCGAAGGGACCGCCGCGCCGCTCATGTCCAAGCCCGCCCGCAAGCTCGTTGCTTCGATCGACCAGGGAACCAACACCGTCCGCCTGCTGGTGGTCGATGCCGCGCAAACGCCGCCAAAACCGCTGGCGCTCGAGCAGCGCATCGTGCGCCTTGGTGGCGGCTTTTCCGATGAGGGGAAGATCACCGACGCCGCCATCGAGCGCGCCTTTGCCGCGCAGCGCGAATACGGCAGCATACTGCGCAACCTGGGGTGCACCGATATTTCGGCCGTGGGAACGGGCGTCCTGCGCCAGGCGCCCAATGCAAGCGAGTTCGTCGAGCTCGTGCGCAGCGAAGCGGGCATCCCGCTCGAAATCATCAGCGGCGAGCGTGAGGCCGAGCTCTCGGTCCTCGGCGCGCTGGGCGCGCTGGGCGTCGGCGCCGAAGACGCCGGTCGCTACCTCATCGTCGATGTGGGCGGCGGCTCCACCGAGTTCGCCCTCTGGCAGGGCGGCGAGATCCGCGCGCGCATTTCCATCCCCATCGGCGTGGTGAGCCTGACCGAGAGCGAGCTCAAGTCCGATCCGCCCACGAGCGCCGAGGTCGAATCGGCCGCCGCGCGCGTGCGCGCCGCCTTCGCCGATCTGGGCGAAGTCGAAGCGCCGTTTTCCGAAGGCGATTGCGAAGTGGTGGGCTGCTCGGGCACGTTCACCACGCTCACCGCGCTCGCCAAGGAGCACGAGAGCTACGATCCAGATGTCATCACCGGGGCGCGCCTCTGCGTCGCGGAACTCGACGCGCTCCTGGCCGAGTCCCTGCCCATCCAGGCCGAAGAGCGGCTCACGCGCTGGCCCCTGCTGCCGCGCGGGCGCGAGGACCTAATCGTGGGCGGCATGATCCTGTGCAAGGAAATCCTTCATCGCACCGGGCGCCAGAGTGTCCTGATTTCGGACGGTTCGCTTCTCGAGGGCGTGCTGTTGCACCGCCTCGCCGGGCTATGAAACAATCCCCCGCGCTGCTAGAGAAAGTAACGCGCGCCTGAACCGGGAATGGGTTCGGGCGCGTCTTGGGGACACGTGAAGGGGGAATCCATGTCTTTATCCGGAATCTGCGCACGCATTACGAACCTGCTGCTCGCCATGCTGCTGACACTTGCCGGCGGCTGCGCCGTTCTGGGCGGTCACATCAGCGACATGGAGATCAAGCCCGAGCGCGTGCTCGCCCAGAGCCAGCAGCCCATCCCGCTGGAACTGGCCTACTACATGGACATCCAGCACCGCGGCCTCACGCAGGCCGTCGGCCTTGCGGGCGGCGACAACGTGCGCGTGCACATCGGCAAGCTGCTCGACGACACGATGCAGAAGAATCTCAAGCTTGCCTACAAGTACGTGACCGTGCTGCCCAACCATCTCTACAATACAAAGCAATGGGCCTTCGATTATCCCGGCACCGTCATCGTGGAGATCGAGGAAGTCGCCATCAATCCCGCCAACCAGAGCGTGAAAATGTCGGCGGTGTTTTCATTCTTCGTACGCGGCCGCCGCAAGGTGGGTGAGGCGCGCATCGCCGAATCCACCACGCCGATCAATCTGCGAGCCGACGAGACGACCGAGGACGAGCGCAAGATCATCGACTCGGGCAGCGACGCCGACCGGCTCGAACTGGCAACGCAGAAGACCATCTCCAAGATCGCGCGGCGTTACTTCATCCTGCAGCCCAAGCTGCTCAAGCCGGTGAAGTTCAAGGGAGAGCTCACCTTCGTGAGCCCCTACCAGCTTCCGCTGAGTATCGACTTCAAGCCTTCAAGCCCCGAGCACGTGGACGGTGCCGCGCTTGCCGCCTTCCGCTCCGCGGCGGCCAAGCTCAAGAAATACCCGGGCATTCGCATCCGCATCGAAGTCCACGCCTTCGACTATCTGGACAAGGTCTACGAATACCCGCCCAAGATCCTGGCCCCCCGCCGGGCCGAGACGCTCAAGAACGCCTTCATTCGCGAGGGAATCGATCCCAACCGGATCGAGACCTTCCCCATGGAAGACGCCTTCCCCATCGCCAACAACAAGATCGAGAGCGGCTGGGACTCCAACGACCGCATCGATCTGGTGGTGCTGGCGCAGTAGGCGAGCTGCGCCTCTCCCCCGTGGCGGGGGAGGTGGCCGCCCTCCGTCGTGCAAGGCTTTGGAGGGCCGACTTGTCCGACGTAGCCTTGGCGGAGTCGGAAGGCCGGAGGGGGTAGTTTCGAGCTTGCGAATACCCCTCCCTGACCCTCCCCGCTGCGGGGAGGGAACCGGACCCTGTCAAAGGCACTTCTGCTTGGTTTGCGTTTTCCCGGCCCCGCCGGTAGCATTTTTCCCATCTTCTGCAGCAGGCGGCCCGCAGCTCGTGTTTTCGCCCAGATAAGCGCCCGCCGGGTAAGTGACGATCCATATGTTGAGGCAAAATCAAAATCGCGGCTTTCTGAACTGGTTCTCCCTGGCACTTGGCCTGCTGGCCCTCGTGCTGGTACAGGCCTGCGCCAGCCTTCCCAAGAAGGAACTGGAGGAGGCCGATGAGGCCAT
>JAGRBM010000357.1 GCA_020434085.1 Chrysiogenia bacterium
ACTTCCACGGTAAAGGGCGGCCAGAATGTGCCCGCTTCCTGCATGGCCAGCGGCGCGATGCCGAAGCCAAGTTGTACCGCACCGGCGGCGGCCACGTCCGTGGCAAGGCCGGTGATGGTGGTAACGCCGGGCTGCTCCACCCAGGAAATATCGAAAGTAATCATCTCGGCGGTGTTGTAGCGAAGCAGCTTGAAGCGCCCGACGCCGTTGGTGAGCTGTGCGAGCGGATTCTGGAAGCTGCCCGTGCCCGAGGTGAGGGTCACTCCCAGCGTGCCGTTCGCGCTCGTGACAAGGGCGCCCGATGCGTCCTCGACGCGCACGACGAATTCTTCCCAGGTCGCATCGGCCACTTCGATTGCGCGCGGGGCGGTAACGATTGTCAGATGATCGGCCACGGTTCCCGCCGGTTCGACCGTGACGGGAATCCCCGAAATGCCGGTCAGCCCCGGTGCGGTGATATCGAGGGTAATGGCCTCGGCCAGGTTGTAGGTGAGATTCGAGGCCGTGAAGCTCTTGATGGACGCCGGTGACATCGTCGTGCCGCTGAGCGTGCCGCCGCCCAATCCCAGCGAGATCGTGATCGGGCCGGCGTTGGTTGCCGGGATTGTTCCCGCCCCGTCGACGATGGCGATGCTGAATGCCGGCCAGGTTTGTCCCTGCGCGACGGTGGTCGGGACCGGGCTGGTCAGGACGAGCTGCGCCGGCGCATTGCTGAAGACATCGACGGGCACGCCGACAAGCGGCGAGGCCCCCGGCGAGCTGACCTGCAGGGTCATGGACTCGGCCGTGTCATAGCGCAGCGACTCGAACGTCACGAGCCCCAGCTCGGGAATCTTCGTGCGAAGCCCGGAGAACTTGCCCATGCCGCTGCTGCGCTGGACGGTGACGGGGGTGTCGGCATCGAGCACCAGATTGCCGTAGAGGTCGAGCACGCGTACCGAAAAACTCGGCCACGGGAAGTTCACGGTCTCTGCCGCGCGCGGCGGAACATTGAACACCAGTTGGGCGGGTTCCCCGAAGGGCTGCACGTCCACAATGGCGGTATCGCTCGCGCCCACGACGGTAACGCTCGAAGCAGTGAGTTCGATTTCTTCGCCGGTGTCGTAGGAGAGTCCGGGGAAGCGGGCGATCCCCTCGAACGCCGTGGCGGTGAGCGTGCCCTGCAGGACGTCGGTCCCAACGCCCAGGGAGAGCGTCACCGCATCGGCAAAGGAAGTCACGCGGCGGCCGGTATCGTCGAGCACTTCGACGACCACTTCGGGCCACGGCGAGCGCGCGACGATCTGCGCGGGCGGCGGCGTGGTGAACGCCACGCGGGTGGCGAGCGTGCCGGCGGGCTCGAGCGTGAGTACCGAGGCCGCGTTGGCTTCGAACGAGACGAAGCCGGGCAGCGTGGCGGCGAATACGTATTCAAAGCGCGCGATGCTCGCCGGTTCGAGATCGCAGGCGGGCAGCACCGGGAGCGGTCCGGTGTCGCCGTCGGGATCGACATCATTGCGGCATTCGCCCTCGCCTGAGACAATCGCGGCGCTCACGCTGCGCAGGGTGAGTGCGCCGCTGCCGCTGACGGTGGGGATCGGCTCGGGCGGAATGGGACCGGCGTCCCCGTCGGGGTCGGTGCCCTCGCCGCGGATGTGGCGAATGGTTTGCGAGCCGGCGTTGGCGACCTGCACTGTCAGGCGGATGAGCTGGTCGAGCGCGGCGCTGGTGCGATCGACCGAGGCGCTGGTGAGCAGGGGCTCGACGCGCACGATGTTGGAGACAACCGGGCCAATGACCACGTTGCCTCCAAGCTCGGTGTTGATGGCGTTGGTCGTGCCGTTGAGGACGAACTCGCCCTCGCTGGCACCCAGGAAGCTATATCGGAAGACCGCCGGGGGATCGCCGACGAGAAGGTCGGCGCCGGCGGGAAGCGGCCCGGCGATGCGGTCGCCCTCGGCAAAGCCGCTGGGATCGAAATCGATGAGCGGGCGCAGATCACGCAGGTCGTCCTCGTCTCCGGGGAAGACCTGCAGCTCGACATTGATCTGGTCGCCCACCTGCACGCGCGCGGGGGAGGCGACCACCCGTGCGCCGGCCAGGGTGGCACCGCTGCGCGCGCAAAGACGAATGGCCGCGGGCTGGGTCGCGAACTGGTTGTCGGGATTGATGACCACCACGTCGGTGTCGCCGGGACTTCCCGGCGGGGTGAGCACTTCGATGGAGGTTGCGGTGACGTTGATGACGTTGGCTTCGAGCAGGCGCTGCTTGCCCACGCGCACGCGCGCGCCCTGCTGGAAATTTACGCCCGCGATCATCAGCGTGTCGCCGCCGTCGGTAAAGGCATAGGGAAGCGCCGGCGTTCCGCCCTGACAGGTGCCCGGCGCGGGCGCGGTGGGGGCGGGGATCATCACCTGGGAAATCACCGGACCGAGCAGTACCTCGGCCGGCTCCCCATTGGAACCATCCGCGTTGATGCCGGCGCCCTGACAGGCACTCAGCACAAGCAACGCCAGCCAGAGCCACGCGCTCCGCCGCACATTTGGGTAGACAAATTTCATGAGCCCACGAATTGCCTCAATTATCGGTTCATGGGGCCCTCAGGCGCAATTGCGGGGGCGTGAAAGGTTGTAAATACCCCGCAGCGGCCCGGTCGCCGCAAACGCGCCCGAGCGTGGGCCAAGTGGCAAATCCCGCGATGACACATCGCGGCGAACCTTTCGCCGTCCAATTGTGTCTGTCGTGATTTGAATTATTGCGGCGAGCGGCCCCCTGCCTGTACTCTATGGGGGTGGTAAGGCGACAACTCAGGATCTGACCTTTTGCTTCGGTTGACTCAAACACCACGGCTTTCGCTCCTGTTTGGCGTTGCGCTCGGGCTGTGCCTTCTTTTGCCTGTCTCGCCGGTTGGGGCGCAGGCGCTCGGTGCGAACGAACAGGTTCCCCTGCTTCTCAAGGTTCTCTCACTCGATCGCAAATACGCCAGAAAGGAAAAGCCCTTCGCGCTGGCGGTTCTCTACGACTCACAGACCGATCGCTCCGGCAAGGCGATGGCGGCCTTTCTCGCCGCGCTTGGGGAAGGCCCGAAGGTCCGCGAGCAACCGATCGAAGTGAAATCCTTCGACCTGTCCGACAAGGAAGCCCACCTGCGAGATTTCCTCGTTTCAGAAAAGATCGATCTTGTCTGGGTGACCACGGGGCTCGACGAGCACCTGGAGCGCGTGCGCCAACGCACCCGTGCGGCTCACGTGACCAGCGCGGCGGCCGACGTGGCGCATGTCGAGCGTGGGCTGAGCGTTGGCTTCGAAAGGGCGGGCGCGAACACCCGCGTGGTCATCAACCTGGAAGCGGCAAAGGCCGAAGCCTGCGATTTTTCGGCCTCTCTGCTCAAAGTCGCCCGCCTGGTAAAAGCGGCTCCGGCCGCCACGAATGAAGAGCCGACACCCGCCGAGAAACCCTGAAAACAAAAAATGAATCCCTTGGAAGGCCCTCATACGCACGTTTGGGGGCCTTTTGGCGTAAAGGGGCATCAAAAAAATCTCGATATGATCCTGCTCATGTTGGGTGCGGCGGACTTGGTAGACAATCACTCTTGCAGCGGGATGCTCGGATTCGCTCCCCGACTTCCCGCTCTGATCCCAGAGATTCGACGACCGCGCGGCAGCGGTCGTCGATGGAGAAGAAGGGCTAACGCGCGGTCCGATTCTCCATTCGCTCCTGGCCCCGGAGGGCAGATTGCTCCGACTCCACGCCCTCCGGGGCATTCATTTGCCGACAGGATGAATGCCCCAGCCACCGGCCCCGCAGGCCGGTTTTTTTTATTCCCGAATGATTGAGATCGTGAGAAAGCGGTTGAGCATTTCCAGGCAACCCAGCCAGCCATGGCGGTGCTGCGCGCGCGACTCCTCATCGGGCAGGCCCTCGTGGGTGAGCACGATTTCGGTGTAGCCCGGCGCCTTCTCGGCAAACTCGGCAGTGACGCGGGTTTGCGGAAAGCGCTCTTCGGACTCCCACTGCCAGGTGTAGACGATCCGGCCCGGCGCGCTGATTTCTTCGTAGGTGCCGGCAACGGTGTGGTCGGTTCCGTCGGCGGCGCGCATGGTGAGCCGGTAACGCCCGCCCACGCGCAGGTCGAGCTCCGCGAGCGGGGTGGTGTGTTCGGCGGTAACGCCCCACCACCGGCGCAGATCCTCCGGCCGGGTCCAGGCGGCAAAGACGCGCTCACGGGGGGCCTCGATGACCCGGCGAACCTCCAGTGGGGGCGAATCGTTCATGCCTTCAATTCGCCTCAAACAGGCCCAAAAAGCAAGAAAATCACCGGAAAAGGGGAAAACTGGTGCGGGGCAAAGGCGACGGAAAATAAGTTCGACTGAACAATCATTCATTGACTGGTTTCCGCCTGCTCCCTACAATTTCGCTGCCGTGGGAAGGCTGCGGTCGAAAGCCTGCGGCGGAAGGCCCGTCGCGGTGGCGGTCTTCCCGTTTTCCGCCCGGCGCGCGCCAGCGCGCGAGAGCCCGGGCCCCACACGCGCAGAGCAGGACAACCCTTGAACGCATCACTTCAACGCATTGCCACTCTTGTGATCGGCGCGGCGCTCACGTTTGCGCCGCTTGGTTGTTCCAAAGGTCAGGACGCCGCCGAGCAGGCCGTCCCCGGCCGCTCGGTGCACGTCGTCGAGCTCAAGGCCCGCGACCTGATTCTCTCCTTTGAAGACTCCGCCGCGCTCGAAGCCGTCTCGGACGTGACGCTCACCTCGCAGGTGAGCGGCGAGGTGGTCGAGGTGCGCGCGAGCCTCGGTGATTCGTGCGCGAAGGACGACGTGCTGCTGCGCATCGATCCCGAGAGCTACCGGCTGAGCGCCGAGCAGGCGCGCGCCAACTACCTGGCGGCCAAGGCCGCCGCCGAATACATGGAAGCCGAGTACGCGCGGCTGTTGCCGCTCTACCAGAAGGGCGACCTCTCCAAGTCGCAGATGCAGAAGACCGAGCTCGATTACCGGCGCAGCGAGTCCGAGCACGCCAACGCGAAGGCGGCCAAGGAACTGGCCGAGAAGAACCTGCGCGAGACCGAGATCCGCTGCCCGTTTGCCGGCGTGGTGGCCGAGCGTTTCGTGGACTTCGGGCAGACCGTCTCCATCGGCGCGAAGCTCGTGAACGTGGTGGACCTTACCAGCGTGAAGATCACCGTCGGCGCCTCCGAGCGTGATGTGGTGGGGATCGCCCCCGGTGCGAAGGCGAGCGTCAGCGTCGATGCGCTTCCGGCGCAAAGCTACGCGGGCGTCGTCACGCAGGTCGGGCGCAAGGCCACCGGGCCCTCGCGCACCTTCCCGGTGGAAGTGCGCATTGAAAACGCTGACGGCGAGCTGCGCGCGGGGATGGTCGCCCGCGCGATCATTGAAAAAGAGCAGCGCACCGGCGCCATCGCCATTCCCTTCGACATCATCCAGTTCGACGCCACCGGCCGCAGCGCCTGGGTGTTCGTGGCCGTGGAAGGCAAGGCCCAGCGCCGCGAGGTGATCCTGGGGCCGAAGGTCGGCACCGACATCATTGTCGAGCGCGGCCTCTCCGCCGGCGACAAGCTCGTCACCCTGGGCAGCCGCGCCCTGGCCGACGGCGTTGCGCTGGAAGTGAAACCGGCGGTGAACTGAGATGGTCCGCTGGTTCCTCGACAACACGGCTTTTTCGACGGTCGTGACCCTGATGGTCGTGGTGCTCGGCGCCATGGCGTTCAAGACCCTGCCCCAGGAAGAGTTCCGCGAGATCAAGTTCTACCGGGTGATGGTGCGCGCGGTCTATCGCGGCGCTTCGGCTGAAGAGGTCGAAAAGCTCATCACCGACCCCATCGAGGAGCAGCTCGAGGACCTCGAAGACGTCAAGGACATCGTTTCGAGTTCCTACGAAGGTCGCAGCGTCGTGAAGGTGATCTTCGAGGACTACCTCGACGACGCCACCTACCAGGTGCGCATTCAGGATATGCGCTCGGCGGTGCAGGACGCGGACCTGCCCGACGACATCGAGGAAGACCCCTTCGTCTTCGAACTCAAGAGCTCGGTGCTCTTTCCCCTGATCAGCATCGTGATGAGCAGTGAAATCGGCGAGCGGCAGATGACGAGCCTGGCCGAGGAACTGCAGGACCGCATCGATGCGATCCCGGGCGTGGACCGCACCTTTGTGAGTGGCATTCGCGACCGCGAGGTGTGGGTGTGGGCCGACCCCGACCGGCTGGCGAGCTTTGGACTCTCGCTCGATCAGGTGGCTGGCGCCATTCGCAACTCCAATCTCGACCTTCCTGCCGGCACGCTGAAAGTCGGGCGCAGCGAGATTCTGGTGCGTACCGAGGGCGAGGTGGACCGGGCCGAGGAACTCGAGGACATCGTGGTCTCGGGTTCCGAGGGCGGGCGCGTGGTGCGCGTGCGCGACGTGGCGATGGTGCTCGACACCTTCGAGCCGCTCAAGGGTTACTCGCGCGCCGACGGCGAGCCCTCCATGAACATTGCGATCTACAAGAGCGCCGACTCCAACTCCATCGGCGTGATCGATGAGGTCAAGGCGGTTACCGCCGACTTCAGCGACCAGATCCCGCCGACGGTGAATGTTGAACTCGTGGGCGACCGGACCGAACGCATTCGAAACCGCCTGCAGGTGCTGCGCGACAACATCCTGCTGGGCTTCTTCGCACTGCTGGTGATCCTCTACTTCTTCATCGGCATGCGCAATGCTCTGGTGGTGGCGGTCGGCGTTCCGGTATCGTTGCTGATCTGTTTCTTTGCGATGCACCAGTATGGCGAGTCACTCAATTCCCAGTCGCTCTTTGCGATCGTGCTGGTGCTGGGCATGCTCGTCGACGACGCGCTCGTCGTGACCGAGAACATCCACCGCCACGTTCACATGGGCAAGCGCGTGGGACAGGCCGCCCTCGATGGAACCAACGAAGTCCTCTGGCCCGTGATTTCGAGTTCCATGACGACCATCGCGGCCTTCCTGCCGATGGCGCTCCTCGACGGCGTGATTGGCCAGTTCATGCGCATCGTGCCCATCGTGGTGACGGTCGCGCTGCTGGCCAGCCTGGCCGAGTGCTTTCTGCTGCTTCCCGGTCACGTCAAGGACTTCGCCGGCGAGGAAGAGGAAGGCCACCCGCGCGTGACCACGTGGTTCGAGCGCGTGACCGTGCGTTACTCCCACGCCCTGCGCTGGGTGCTCGAGCGCCGGGTGCGCGTGGTGGCGGCGACCTTTGTGGGCGTGCTGCTCACCACCGTACTGATGGCGGCGGTGAAGAAGAACCTGTGGGAAAACGACGACTTCAGCATGTTCAGCGTCCGCGTCTGGGCGCCCGAGGGCACGCGGCTCGAAGAGACCGACAAGCTCATCCGCGAGGTGGAGCGCAGGGCGCTGGAACTGCCGGAGAACGAAGTTGCCGCGGTGCTGGCCGACGCGGGAACCCTGCGCACCGAGACCGAGTTCCTCTTCAAGAGCAACGTGGGGCAGGTGACCGTCGAGCTCAACCAGGATTCCGATGCCCGTCGCAGCGCCGAGGAAATCATCGACGATCTCAAGTCCCGCGTGGGCGACGTGCCCGGCATCGAAACCATCGTCTACGCCAAGCGCCGCAACGGCCCCCCGGCCGGCGCGCCGGTGGAGGTCTATGCCCAGTGGGACTACCTCGACGAGCTCGACGAGATTTCGGCGAAGATCATGGCCGCGATGGAGGGGCTTACCGGTACCCGCGACGTGCAGCGCGACCTCGAAGTGGGCAAGCAGGAAGTCGTCATTGACCTCGATCAGAAGGTCGCCTCCCAGTACGGGCTCAATACCCGCATGGTGGCGCGCCACATCCGCACGGCCATTTACGGTGAGATCGCGGGCTTCCTGCGTGACGGCAACGACGAAATCGACATCGTCGTCAAGACCGAGGGCGGCGACGAAATGGGGATCGACCAGCTCAAGGATCTGCGCATCCCCACCCCCGGCGGCGGGTTCGTGCCGCTCTCGAACATCGCGCGGGTGAAGGTCAAACCCGTCATCGCGACGATCAATCATTTCGACTTGAAGCGCACCGTCGGCGTCACCGCCGACATCGATCAGACGCAGACCACCACGCAGAAAGCCAACGAGGAAGTGATGGCCTACAGCAAGGAACTCGCCCGCGAGTATCCGGGGCTGCGCTTCCGCTACGAGGGTGAGTTCGCCGCCCTGCAGAAGGCGCTGCGCAACATCGGCGGCCTGTTCCTGCTGGGCGTGTTCATCATGTACGCGATTCTGGTCGCGCAGTTCCGCAGCCTGATGGTCCCCTGGGTGGTGATGTTCACTGTGCCCATGGCCGCGGTGGGCGTGCTGGCGATTCTGTTCATCTCAAACATCAGCTTCTCGATCACGACCATTTTCGGCGTCGTGGCGCTCGCCGGCGTCGTGGTCAACGACTCCATCGTGCTGGTGGACTTTATCATCGAGCGAAGAAAATTCGGCGATACCGTCGAAGAGCGCAACGAGAGCATCATCGAGGCCGGCACCATCCGCCTGCGCCCGATTTTCCTGACCACGGTGACCACGCTGGTGGGCCTGCTGCCCATGGCCCTGGGCCTGGGTGGCAAGAGCGTCACCTGGGGAAACATGGCCAAAACCGTCTCTGCGGGCCTTGGCTGCGCCTCCCTGATGGCCGTGTTCATCATCCCCGCGCTCTACGCTATTGTCGACGACGTGGTTCGCCGCTTCCAGGGCGGCAAGAGCACCGTGGCCGCGCGCTTCCTGCAGGACGAAGAACCGGCCGGACTCGAAGAGGCATCTGAAGAACCGCGCGGCCAGGTGGTGCCGATCCCAAAAACCGGCGGGTAGGAGAGTTCACCACAGATGGCCACGGATGAACACAGATGGAGCTGAATGAGATCACCGAAACCGTGATCGGCTGCGCGATGAAAGTCAGCAGCACTCTGGGGACGGGATTTCT
>JAGRBM010000358.1 GCA_020434085.1 Chrysiogenia bacterium
TCTACGAGTTCAGCCCTGATGTCATCACGCTGGATCTGGAAATGCCCGGCATGGACGGGTTTACCTTCCTTCGGCTGGTAACTCAGTCCAGGCCGCTGCCGGTCATTGTGGTGAGTTCGCGCTCGGAAGACCGCGCGATTTTCCGCGCACTGGAATTGGGCGCAACCGACTTTATTGCCAAGCCCAGCGCGCGCATCTCGTCGGACATCCAGCGCATCGCTCAGGAACTGCGCTTCAAAGTCGAGAACATCCGCAAGGTGGCGCTCTCGAACCTGATGCAGTTCGAGCGCGGGCTCAAGCCCGCGGCCGGACGTGGCGCGGTGGCCGAAGTCCGGATGCAGGAGACGCCCTCTTGCGTGGTGGTGGGCTCTTCCACCGGCGGGCCGGCGGCGCTCCACTACCTGCTCTCGGAACTGCCGCCGCGCTTCGATATCCCCATTGCGATTGCCCAGCACATGCCGCGCGGCTTTACCAAGCCCTTTGCCGAGCGCCTCTCAAAGCGCCTTGGACGCGACGTGATCGAGGGCGAGGATGGGCGGTTGCTGCAACCCGGGCAGGTCATCCTGGCGCCGGGGGGTAAGCACCTGCTCATCGAGAATTCTACCCGCGGCCCCAAGCTCACGATTGCTGATCCGGCCGAGAGTGATCGCTTCATCCCGTCGGTGGACCGGCTCTTCGAGTCGGCGGTTGAGGTATTTGAAGAACGCATCGATGCAGTGATTCTCACCGGTATGGGCAATGACGGCCTCAAGGGGGCCCGGGTGGTGCATGACGCAGGTGGCCATGTCATCGCGGAATCCCAGGAGACAGCGGTAGTGTACGGCATGCCAAGAGAGGTCGTGGAAGCCGGTTTGGCCGACAAGGTGGCGGCACTGCCGGAGATCCCCCGCTTGCTGGCCGCGGCGGTGAATAAACCCCGGGCAAAACCACGGGGGAAAGCCGCCCGGGCTTGAGCGCGGCGGCAATTTCGTGCTACAGCACGATCTGGAAAGGCAGCACAGGCCTCGAATGGATAAGGACGACAAGGGGGATCTTGCCGAGCGTGATGAACTGCATGATCGCGCGGAAGATTTCCTGAATCACTTCAAAAAGGGCGCGGAATTTACGCAAGAGCTCCTTCAGGAGAACGAGCGTTTGCGGTACCGACTTGTCCAGCTCGAACAGGAAAACCGCTCGTTGCAGGCCGTTGCTCCCGCCGGCGGCGTGCCGCCCGATACCCAGCGCCTGGTTGCCGAGATCGAGCGTCTCCAGAAGGAAAAGGAAGAGATCCTCACGCGCTATAAAGAGGTCGAAGCCGAGAACAAGGACTTCGCCGAGCGCTATGTGGACATTGAAGAGGAAAACAACAACCTCGCCAATCTCTACATCTCTTCCTATCAGCTCCACTCCACTCTCGACTTCAAGGAAGTTCTGCAGATCATTGTTGAGATCATCATCAACCTGATCGGTGCGGAGATGTTCGCGGTTCTTCTGCTCGATGAGAAGACCCATGCTCTTTCGGCGGTGGCCGGCGAGGGCGTCGATCTCAAGGCCATTCCGGCGGTGAACCTGGGACAGGGTGTCGTCGGCAAGTCCGCCGAGACCGGCGAAAATTACTTTGTCGAGACGATTCCCGACGATCCCGGGCTCAACCCCGCCGATCCGCTGGTCTGCATTCCTCTCAAGATCAAGGAACAGGTGATTGGCGTCATCTGTATCTACAAACTGCTGCAGCAAAAGCGCCAGTTTGCCAACGTCGATTACGAATTGTTCACCCTGCTCGCGGGTCATGCGGCAACGGCGGTGTTTTCCGCCAAGCTGTATTCGGATTCCGAGCGCAAGCTCAACACAATCCAGGGTTTTATCGACCTGCTGACGAAATAGGAGGAGCCTCGGAAGGGGCCGGGGCAAAAGGGTTTTATGGCGGATTTCCGGGTGCTGGTAGTCGAAGACTCACCAACGATGCGACAACTGATTATCTTCGCGTTGAAGCGCCTTCGTAATCTTGAGATCGTCGAGGCCAACGACGGCGTCGAAGGACTCAAGAAGATGTCGGAGAAGAAGTTCGACCTCGTGCTGACGGACATCAACATGCCCGTGATGGACGGGATCAAGCTGATTACGCTCATTCGCAAGGACGACACGCACAAGGACGTTCCCATCGTGGTCATCACCACCGAGGGCGGCTCCGACGACCGTGAGAAGGCACTCAGTCTGGGCGCCAACACTTACATCACCAAGCCCATCCAGGCCGCTCACGTGCTCACGACGGTCAAGCAGCTTCTGAACATTCAGTAGCCTCAATTACGCAA
>JAGRBM010000359.1 GCA_020434085.1 Chrysiogenia bacterium
GTCGCCGCCTCCTCGTAGAGGAAGAAGGGAACCAGAATGACCGCCAGCGCCAGTGCGCTTAATAAAACCCAGCGAACGACGCTTGCCATGGCCGCGCCCCCAGCATAGCGCTTGTTACCCTTGAGAGAGGCCCGCCCCAGCTGGAGGCCTCTGCGGCCAAGTCGCATCCGTCCCAGAGGCGCGCCCCACTCTGCGCGCGCGCCCTCAGCGAGGTGTGCGATGACTCAGGCGCGGCGTCTGTACGTTCTTCTCTGCGGTTACGAGGTTCTGCCCAAGACCGTATCCACCAAGGGCCGCGGTGCGCGCTTCATCATGGCCGAGCCCATCTGCGCCTACCTCATCCAGACCACCTCCGGCTACGTGCTCTTCGACGCCGGCTTTAACACCTACAACACCGAAGACCCCATCCGACGCGGGCAATTTTTCGAGCGCTGGGGGATGATACCGCCCGTCGTATTGCCCGAGCACCAGATGCTCTACCAACTTGACCAGATCGGCGTGAAGCCCGAGCAGATTGGCGACGTCGTCATCAGCCACTCGCACTTCGACCACACCGGCAACTTGAAGTATTTGCGCCACGCCCGCATCACCATGCAGAAGCGCGAGTATGAATACGCCATGCACGAAGCGACGCCCAAGAACGCGGTCATCAAGTCCGACTTCGACTTTCCGGACCTGAACTGGAACTTGATCGACGGCGACTTCGAGATTGCCGAGGGCGTGGAGGTGATCTACACCCGCGGCCACATGCCGGGGCACCAGTCGATGGCCGTTCGTCTGCCCAAGTCGGGCATGAAAGTGATGCCGGCCGATGCGGGCGACCTGATGGAGAACTACGACGAAGAGATCCTGCCCGGACAGACGGTTGATGACGACTCAGCGCGCGCGGCCATCCGGCGGCTCAAGGGCATCGTCGACTCGACCCACGGGGAGTTTCTGCTCACGCACGACCCGGTGCTGATCCAGACCACGAAACTGGCGCCGGAGTATTACGAGTAGGGCCGGCCCTATCCGGAGACGCGTCCTCTAATCCGCTCGCAGCGATTCCACAGGGTCCACGAGCGAAGCTCGGCGGGCCGGTAGGTAGCTCGCGAAGAGCGCCGCCGCGCAGACCACAAGGCCGGACGCCAGGTACGTGCTCGAGTCCAGCGCTGTCACGCCAAACAAGAGAGAGGAGATCCAGCGCGACAGCCCGATGGCGGAACAGACTCCGACGACGCAGCCGACGCCCGCCAGCCAGGCGCCTTGCCGAACGAACAGGCTCCTGACTTGGCTCGGTTGGGCCCCGAGCGCCACCCGGATGCTCATCTCGCGCCGCCGTTGCCCGACCGCGTAGGCGAGAACGCCGTAGACGCCGATGATGGCCAGCGTCAGAGCCATGGCGCCCGCAACGCCCAGCAATACGAGCGCGAACGACGTTCGAGCCATCGTGCGCATGTACAAATCGTTCAAGGTTCGCACCTCGGTCAACGGCAGGTGTGGGTTCACCGTGTGGATGGCATCGCGCACCTCGCGCAGGAAGCCCACGGTTCCGGCCCGGCCGCTTCGAATCACGAGGGTCAAGTCGCGGCGGATGAAAGGCGGACCGCCCGCTTTCCGGGGCGCTTCCAGTCCCGTTCGGATGTAAACCAGTGCGGGAATTGCCTTGTCGACGCCGTCGTCCGCCACGTCTTCGACGACTCCCACGACATCGATCCAGGCGGACCCCTCAGGGCCTGGGCGGATTCTTTTGCCCACCGCGGCCTCTGCGTCACCCCAGCTTTCGCGCGCCATGCTCTCTGAGACGATTGCCACTCGCCGGCCTTGGGCCAAGTCTTGGGGAGTGAAGTCGCGGCCGGCGAGCAGGCGTGTCCCCAGGGTGGCGAATAGACCGGGAGACGCCCATTTGAGGCGCCGGAACGGCGGGATCTTGCCCGGCTCGGACTTGCCTTCGACGACCATCGCCATGCCGTTGCGGCTGTTGGGGTCCATTGGCGAGGCGTCGGTCAAGGCAGCAGCCTCCACGCCTGGCAGGCGGGCGACGCTCTCGATGATGGCGTTTTGCATCTGCGCCACTCGTTCGGGCTCGCGCACCTGTGTGTCGGGCATTGAGATGTTGACCGCCTGCACGATTTCGGGCCGGGTGAAACCTGGCTGCACGCCGCGCAGGGCAAAGAAGCTGCGAATCAACAGGCCGCCCGCAACCAGCAAGACCAACGCCAGGGCGACTTGCGCGACGACGAGCACGTTCTGGGCGCGAAGCTGATCGAGGCCCATGCTGGCCCCGCGGGTGTTGAGGATTCTGCCTGGAAGGCCGCACTTGAAGACCGCGATCAGGCCGAAGAGCAGGCTCGCGGAGATCGAGCATGCCAAGGCGAACAACACGGTTTCCCCATCTACCGAGACCCCGGCCAGCCGGGGAATGGCGGTCAGGTCTTGCGTCGAGAGAAACCGCACCGCCCCATACGCGAGCGCCGTGCCGAACACGCCGCCCACGAGCCCGAGAGTCAGACTTTCCACCAGCAGCTCGCGCGCGATTCGACGCCATCCCGCGCCAAGCGCCGCGCGGGTAGCCAGCTCTTGCCGACGCGTCTGCGCTCTGACCAGAACGAGGTTGGCGACGTTGGCGCAGACGAGCAGGAACACCAAGCTCAGCGCGCCCATCAGCACGCCGAGCACTGTGCTGGCGTCGCCGATCACATCCTGCTTCAGCGGGCGCAGATTCGGCCTCAGCCGAACCTCTTCGGCGTATGCGCGGAAGTCCGGAGGCATCTCGCGGTCGAGAATTTGCGCGGCGTCCTGGTTTGCCATCTCGATGGTCACGCCAGGCTTCAGTCTCGCGATGCCGGAGAAGGAAAAGGGCTCGAAGAAGGGCAAGTTCGCGGCAGGGAAGCGGTAGGGCAACAGGACGTCCGGGGACAGGTCGAGGAAGCGGAAGGTCGGCGGCATCACGCCGATCACCTGACGCGAGACGGAATCGATCGTAAGCTGACGCCCCAGAATCTGCTCATCGCCGCCGAACCGCCGCAGCCAATACGAGTGCGATAGGAGCACGGTTTGGGGCGTTCCCGGCGAATCGTCCTCGATGGAAAACCAGCGGCCTAGCAGGGGCTGAA
>JAGRBM010000360.1 GCA_020434085.1 Chrysiogenia bacterium
AGCTTCATGTCCTGCTGCAGCGTCACCGCGTAGATCCCGTTCTTCGAAGGCAGCAGGTCGAGCGCGATCAGGTCGGAGAGTTTCACCCGGTGATCGCCGCGCGCAAGCAGGCCGTCCATCTTGTCCGTGATGTAGACGAAGAGACCCTTGCGCGAGGGAGTCAGAAATGTGTGGGAAGCGGGAACCCCGGCAGCCTGGAACTGGAGATCGGCACCTTCCTGGCTGCCAATGGCAAACTTCTCCGCCGGGAATTCCTTGCGGAGAACCTGATCCCCGCGCGTCAGTACAACGGTCGGGACGAGGGGCTCATTCCCCTTCTTCGGTGCTGCGTTCTCAGGTGCCATGTAGTGATTTTTATAGCCGACAAGCCCGGCTTAGAAAAGCCTAGCGGAGCGAAGTTTTGCTGCTGCGTTTCTTGGGCTTGGGCTGCTGCGCCTCGCGAAGTCGGCGCTCTTCAAGCTTCTCGGTCGCCTCTTCAGAGATGGCCCCTTCGTCAGCGGCCTGCTTGAGTTCCTTGTCGAACTGCCGGTTGAGCGAGCGGATGCCGGCAAAGACACGGTCGAGCTCGTCGGTGGCTTCGTCCTGGATGTTGGCGTTGGTCGGGGGGGTCCATTCCTGAATGATAATCACGTTGGGCGTGTCACGCTCGCCCTCGATTTCCAGGGCATTGAACTTGAGCGTGCCGTCCTTGCCCTTCTTCACCTTGGGCTGCGCTTCGGCAGCAGGCTTTTTGGGCTTGGCCTGGGCAAAAGCATGCGACGGCGCAAACGCGACGGTCAGTGCTGACGCGATGAGGCCGATCTGCCACATGCGAACCATCAGGCAACTCCTTGGCGTCCCATTACGGACGCGAATTGGGCGAAGAACTTTACAATCGTTTATATAGCCGACCCGCCCGGGCTCCGCAAGGGGTTTCTAACTGCCTGATTTTACAAGGGAGTTATTGGGTCAGTTTGCGCCCGGTTGCCTTCGCCATGGAGCGTAGCTTGGCATAAAACGCTTCGTCTCCATCGGCAATGGCCGCCTGGAGCTTGAGCCGCGACTTGCTCCTGGTCTGGAGATTGTAGATATCGACGATGACGTACCAAGCCTTGGGTGACTGGGCGATCTCGCCGTGCACCAGGTAGTTTGCCTTGGCGGTAAAGGCCACGCGCACCTGGCACTGGGCCGAGCCGCATTTGCCGGACCAGCCCTTCTGTTTCTCGATCGTATCAATCTCGGCGGGCGCCGTCAGGTCGACACCAAGCCCCAGGATATCCCGGAAGATCTGGTCGACTTGCTGAAGCAGAGCGGGCTCCACAGCGCCCTTGGCAACCTCAAAGGGATAGAGCGTGACCGGCACGCGCGTCTCTTCTACGACCGGTGCAGCCGCAACGGCCGCTGCCGGCGGGGCGCTTGCAGCGGCGGTCGCAGGGGTCGCGGCAGCGCCAGCTTCCGCCGGGCCTTCGGCAACGGCGCCTTCAGTAGCGGTGCCTTCAGCAGCGCCGGCCTCGGGGGCAGGTGTTTCCGCGGCCTGTGCTGCCTCTGCCGAAGCGCCCTCGCCTGCCGGCGCTTCCGCGGTGGCTTCGGCTTCTCCGCCAAGCACGGGCTCCAGATCATCGCCGCCGCCGCTGTCCTGCGCCGCGAGTTCTTCGGCCGAGACGAATCCGGGCGTCCTGGGGCGCTCAACTCCCAAATCCTGGGCCAGCACCGTCACCCAGGGATTTACCTCATCCTTGCGCTCACCGCCGGCACGCAGGTAGCGCACGAAGTAGACGAGCGCCTGTTGTTTGTCGCCCCGGTAGAGTTCCTGGAAGATTCCCATGTTGTAGAGGACCGCCTGCGACGTTGGGTAGCGCGAAAGGTGGTCCTGATAGATTGCTTCGGCCTTCTTGAAGTCGCCGGCACGCCGGTAAGCCCGGCCCAGGTTGGCCACGGCCCACTCGTTGTCGGGTTCAAGCTTGTAGGCGGCCTCGAAGGATTCGAGCGCCTTGTCATGCTCGCCTCGCTTGCGCTGAACGACGCCCAGCAGAACGTGCGCCTCGGGCGATTTTTCCCGAACATTGACCATCGAAGTGGCCTGCTCGAGCGCGCGATCAAGATCCCCGGCATCCAGGTAGAACGCGCAGCGCTTGCAGGTTGTCTGGAGGAGCTGATACTGGGGGTCTCGCGACTTGGCGGCCATGGAACCCGCTGCTTCTTCCGCCTGGCGTCGACGGGCGTCCTCTGCAGCCTTGCGGGCACTCGCCTGCGCCTCGGCCCGGCGCCGCGCCTCTTCGCGGGCACGGCGGCGCGCGAGAATTTCTTCACGCGAAACCTGCTTTCGCTGGCTGTCTTCACCGAGGGCTTCGCTCAGGAAATCCTGATCGACTTCGAGCCCCTTCTTTTCATCCTTGGGCGCACAACCAACCATCAGCGAACCGACCAGGCACGCCATCATCAGCAGGTGCATCACGTTGCGCAGACGGGTCATTTACTTTTTCCCTCCCTGCGGCGCGGCAGTTGCCGGGGCTTTGGCCGGTTTGGCAGCAGGTTTGGCGGCGGGCTTAGCTGCCGGTTTTACAGCAGGCTTCGCAGCGGGCTTCGCAGCCGGCTTGGCACCGGCGGGAGCCTGGGCTCCCTGCGTGGGCGCGGCCCCTCCGGCCGGTGCTCCGGTCGCTCCGGCAGCAGCCGGGGCCGCGGTCGGCGCGGGTTTGGGCGTGGCCTTTGGAATCGGAGGTTTGCGCTTGGGATTGCCAACGTGGAAATCGCGCACCGCGCAGATGATCTGGTCGCCCAGCTCGTTCTTCGCGTAGCGGCCCGGCGAGATCGTCGCCAGCTTCTGGTAGCTCTTCTCGATCCAGTCGTTGAAGGTCTCGTTCTTGCGCGAGTACAGCACGTTCTGCTCAAAGGTCTGAATCGCCTTCTCTTCGAAGGGGAAGGCCTGTTCTTCGAGCGCAAATCCGTATTCTTCGAGCAGTAGCTCGTCGCCCTGCACTTCCTTGGGACGCTCGGAGTTGAGCAGCGCACTGCGGAAGTTCAAAAGCGCCTCACCGATCTTGTAGGTCGAACCGGTGGTGTATTCCTCGATCTGATACGCGGCAGCCTCACCATAGAGCTTGATCAGCTTGGAGAGCAGCGTCTGCTTCCTTTTTAGCGAGCTCTTGAGCGGAAGTTTCAGCTCGTAGGGCGCGTATTCGTCGAAGGCCAGGTTGGCCAGCAGGAACTTGGCACGCGCCGAGAAGTTCTTCGGAAGCTCGGGCTCGGTCTTTTCGTAGCGAGTCTGCATGGCAAACAGCTCGCCCCAGGTTTTCTCGGCCTCGGCGTACTGCTCACGCGAGTAAGCGGCAAAACCCTCGATGAACTTCGCCTCAACAAGACGTTTGGGCTTGGCACCGAACTTCCGGGTGTAGTTGCGGAAGGTCTGGAGCACGCGCTCCCAGTCCTCAAGCTCTTCGTACATCTTGCCGGACACATAGAAGAGGTCTTCGGCCTTCTCCATGTCCTTCTGCCGCTCGAAGAGCGCCGACGCCTTCAGGAAGGATTCGGCCGCCTCGGGCAGGCGTTTTTCTTCGCGGTAGTGGGTTCCGACAACAGCCATACCCTTGGGCGAGAGGTCGGAGTCGGGATAGGCATCGGCCAGGGCATTGAACGTCGCGATGGCCGAATCCCACTGGCCGCCATCCTTGTAGGCGATGGCGCCGTCGTAGAAAGCGGTCGGGGCGATGTCCACGTCCTCAAGCTCGGGATCGTTGGGAACAGTGAGGAAGAGCTTGGCCGCCTCGATGAATTTCTTGTCCTTGCGCGCCTGCTCGGCCTGCTTGTAGATGGCCGCCGCGATGAGCGTTCGCAGATCCTTGCGCTTGGCCTCGGTCGCACGCCCGGGCGGCAGCAGGGCCAGAGCCTTGCGGAATTCCTGCTCGGCCGCGACCTGATCGCCGCCTTCAAGATAGGTCGTCGCGATGTATTCCTGCGCCTGCGAAGAACGCGGGTCCTTCGGGAAGCGATCGATCACACCGCGGTAGACCTCGCGCGCGCGGGCGTATTGTTTGCTGGAGAAGAGCAGCTCGCCTTCGTTGAAGAGCATGTCGGCCACTTCGGGGTGCTTGGGATGCGCCTCGACAAAGCGCGCAAGGGCCGAGATGAGCGGGCTGGTAAAGCCGCTCTTCTTGAGCCCCTCGGTGCGGTCGAACTCTGCGGGTTCGCTCTCTTCAGAAGCAACTGCCGGGGCTGCGCCCTCGGCAGGTTTGGCCTGGGCCTTTGCCGCCTGGGCGGTTTCGAACTCCGCCTTGAACTTCTCGAGATCTTCATCGAGCGCATTCTGCCAGGCGACGATCGCCTTGTACGCGGCGCTTTCCTTGCGTTCGGCAGTATGCTCGCTCTGCCAGGCAACCTGCTCGTATTCGAGCGCGGCATTGGCCCAGTCTTCGAGCGAGTAATAGGATTCGGCCAGGAAGAAGCGCGCTTCGGGCGCCTCCTTGTCCTGGGGATAGTCCTTGAGGAACAGGCGATAGTTGTTCGCCGCGAGCTGGTAGTGCTCGGCCGGATCTTTCGTGCCCTTGGCCTGGGCCTTGGCCAGGTGATACTGGGCGAGCTGGAAGACGGCCTTCGAGCGAATCTTCTCCGCGTCGGCCCGGTCTTTCTCTCCGGTGTTGGCATTCCACCATGCGCCGTCACGGGCCAGGCGGGTAACGATGTCCTCACGCGCGCCGTTGACCTTGTCCCAGCGCTTGTCCTTTTCGTAGACGGTGACGATCAGTTCCATCACGCGGGGCACGGCCGAGTAAGTGGGGTACTTCTCGATCATGTCCTGATAGATCTCGATCGCTTCCTGATAGCGCTCTTCCTTTTCGTAGAAGGCGCCCATGGAAATGTAGGTGTACTGTTCGTAGTCGGACTTCGGCGCCTTCTTCCAGAACGCGGCCAGGTTGTCCGGACCGCTTCGCCCATCGCCCATTTCCGACCAGGCGATGGCCTGGAAGCGAATCGCCTCTCGGGCAAGACCGGTCGACTGCTCATAGATATCGGCAAAACGCTGGTAGCGACCGGCCGCTTTCTCGTTGTCGATGACCGTTCGGACCAACTGATCCATCCACGCGATCGTGTCTTCGTAGCGTGCCATGCGGAAACTCGACCAGCCGAGCTGGAAGAGCGCCTGATACTGATAGTACGGATCGTCGTTCTTGATCGCGATGGCGTTCTTGAACGCGTCTTGCGCTTTTTCCAGCCAGTCCATGGCCGAGAAAATGTCGAGACCCGCGGTGCGGTTCACATACGACATACCCAGCCGGAACCAGGCAGCCTGGGAACGCGGATCGCCCTTGTTCTTGTTGAGGAAGCTGACGAGCACTTCCTCCGAACGATCTTCGAGTCCCATTTCCTGATAGGCAAATGAGAGCTGGTAGAGGACCTTGTCGTTGTCGCGGCGATCGGGGTAATCCTCAAGCAGTTCTTCGTAGAGCTTGATCGCGTCGCTGAAGTCCTTGAGCGGGAGTTCCATGTCCGGGTTGCAGCCGGCCTTGCCCGCCTCGCAACGTGCTTCGTTGCGATCGAAGTTCGTCATGTCCTGCAGGAAGCGCTCGTTCGCGTAGCGCACATACAGATCCGCAAGGGTATGAATTGTCGTGGGAATGGTCGCGCTCTTGCTGACCGCGGAGTCCTTGTTGCGGTAGCGCCCGAGGAAGGCCAGGCGCGCATCGATGCGTTTCTTGAGCGCATCGAGATTCTCGCCCTCGCCCTCCCCCCCGAGCTCGGAGAGCGCCACCTCGGTCTGCTCACGCTCGCGAGCGGCCTTCTGGCTGCGCTCGCTCTGCTCGTCGGCCTGACGGGCCTTTGCCTGTTCGGCGCGCAGTTGAGCTTCCGCTTCCTCGTTGCGGCGTTTTTCGATCTCGGCCTGCAGCCTTGCAACCTCGGCCAGCTCTTCCTGCCGCTTGGCCTCGGCGCGGGCCCGACGCTCGGCTGCGATGACGGCCACCGGGTCCATCGAGCCGCCTTCGACGAGGGATTCAAGGTCTTCCATGCCTTCGGCGCCTTCGAGGACTTCAGCCTCGCCAAAGGACTGAAGCGCGGCTTCGGTCTCTTCATCGCTACGATCAAGGCCGATGCCGCGCTCGCCGGGTTCTTCACTCTCGCGATTCTGGGGACCGCCGCCCCGCTGGGCCTCGACGCGGCGCTTGTGACGTTGCACAAGACGCGGGCCCGAGGACTCGGCGCACGAAGAGAGGCTCATCACCAGTGCGAGCAACGCGCAGACCAGCACGCGGGGCGCGCCCGGGCGGGGCGTTCCCTGCGAGGCGGCTCTCTCTTTTGTACTGACGCAGAGTCGTCCCATGCGCTCCTCTATTGACCCGACTGACGGTCAAGCGCGCCGATGACGCCGAATTCCGCCTCTGCAACGAAGCGCTCCAGACGTCCGTCGTAGCGCTTGTAGACTGCTGCCACTTCATCGATGACTTTTTCAGTCAGGCCCAGATAGTAGCGCTCGCTCTGGCTGAGAAGCTGAGCTTGCTTGCCGGTGACTTCCTGGCTGCGGCGCTTGAGATCGCGCATGCGCGAACGGGTCGCCACGGTATTGTCCTGAATGGCGCGCAGCTTCTCCTGGGCGCGGTTGATCTCGCCCTTGAGCTTGCTGAGTTCCTTGTTATAGAGCGCCGTGAGCACGGCCGACGCGCCGCCCTGCCCCCGGCGACGCAGGCCTCCGGCGGTCATTTCCGTATTGCTGAGAATGGCCCAGGCCATCTCGCCGCGCAGGATTTCAAGATGCTTGGTATCGCGGGCAATGCGGTGGGTAATCTCTTCGGTCGCGCGCAGTTCCGCTCCCGACATCGTCGACTCATTGGCCGACATCCATGCCTTGAGCTCGCGGCTCATTTTGCGAAGCTGGGAGAGCTTGCGGTTGTACTCCTGCAGGCGCTCGGTTTCCTTTTTGGTGGCCAGCGCCCAGATATCGGCATCCTTGCTTCGGTTGTTGATGCGCGCGTCGAGCAGCTCGTACTGCTGCTGCAGACGGTCGATTCGCTTTGCAAAGGACTCATCGAGGCGGCTCTCGAAGTCACCCAACGTGCCGAGCTTCTGGTCGATCATGTTCGTCTGGTGGCTCAGGTCCGAGCCCGCCGCGCGAAGTTGTCGCAGGTGCTCGCCCACTTCGGTGTGCAGTTCGAACCACTCGCGCACTTCCGGGTTGGTCACGACGCGAACAAAGACCTGCTTCTCGTCGTCGTTCATCCCCTCGGTGGGATCGATCCGCGAGATCGAGCTGGCCGGATCGAAGTAGAGCCGGATTTCCTGAAAGTGATTGCGCAGGAATCCTTCTTCGATGACGTAGTGAGCAAACTTGCGCTCGTCCTCGTAGAACTCCACTGCTGTCTGATAGGCACTGATTGCCTTGTCGTAGACCCCGAGGTTCACATAGGCCGATCCGATGAGCAGCAGCGCTTCCTGACTCAGGCGCCCGGCGGGCACGCCTTTGATGAGTTTGTTGAGTGTTACGATCGCCTGGACGAGCTGGTTCTGATAGATCTCGGCCCAGGCCTTCGCGTAGAGCGCGTCGGGGTAATAGGGGTTTTCTTCGGGAATCTCCGAGAAAACATCCACCGCCCGCCCGTGGGCCTTGTTCTGAACGTAGAGATATCCCAGCGCGAGCTGCGACTTCGCAACGAGCGCTTCGAGCGTAACCCGCTCATCGGGATAGAGGGCCGCTGGGATGATGCGCACCTCGGTCTCGCCCGTCTGGCGGTTCTGCAGCTTGAGGCGCACCGGCGAGACGAGCTTGCGCCCCATCTGGATCGCACTGATGAATGCTTTTTCGGCGTTTTGCGCCTCACCGAGTTGCGAGTAGGCCAGCCCCAGCGAGTAGCGGGCGAAAGGCCCTTTGCTGCTGCTCTCGGGCACCTTGCTCAGGGCCGCAACGGCCTCCTTGGGAGCGCCAAGCTTCAGGAACGAGATTCCTGCCAGGTAGCGGGCGCCATCGAGATCGACCGGGTCTTCGAATTTCTCAACGAGATCGAGCGTCGAGACCGCGCGGCCGTACTCGCCCACTTCGTACAGCAGCGATTGGAGCCCCGCCAGACCCGCCGCGACGGCCGGCCCTTTCTTGGCTTCATTGATGAGTTCCTCGTACTGCCCCAGAGATGCCTGCGCCAGTCCCAGACGTTGATAGAGCTGTGCGAGGCGCAGCTTAACATTGGGTTCAAGCGGCTGGCCCTTCGCGTGGGCAAGCACCGTGGGCAGCGAGGGTCGCGCCCAGACCGGATCGTCCATTTCAGAGTCATAGTTGGCCAGCTCGAAGACCAGACCGAGTTTGCGAGCGCTCGAATAGTAGGGATGACCGGTACCGGCCGCGGAGGAGAGATTGGGAATGTCCCGGAAAAAGAAGCCGAGCCCAACCACGCCCGCCAGCAGAAGTGCCAGCGACCTGTGTTGAACTCGCGAATTTCGGGACAGGTCCATCATGCCGTTATTGGTGACGAAGCGCGCTGGCGACCTGGGCGTGGGCTTTCGCGGCGAAAGCACCAGGCCGGGGCCTGGGCGGGCTTATTCGTGAATTTCGTACGTAAAATCAGGACGCTTCTTGTCCGTCGAGTAACCCACTCGCAGCTCGACGAAGCTCAGCGTCCGCTCCTTGCCTTTGACCTTGAACCGGATCGCCTTGTTGATCCGGTTCTGGATCAGGTCCACTCCGGTGAACTGCGCAATGATCGTGTGGTCGCCCGCCGAGACATGCCCTTCGAAGAGGCTCTGGGCACCGCCGTTCTGCAGGGCCATATTCTCCTCAGCCCGGTAGACGTGGGTTCCCACCATCCGGTCGTCCACAAGCACCTTGACCGACTGCAACTGGAACTGCTTGCCCGCCGTGCTGGTCAGGAAAATCTTGATGGCCGAGGTTCGCGGGACGAGCAGGTCCTGCTCGAGAGAATCAAGCTCGGAATTGAGTTCCACGAGCTTGCCACGAAGTTCCTCGATCTCTTCTTCAACCGTTTTCAGGTTGCCCTGAGCAAAAGCGCGGGTTGCCAGCGCCGCGAGAATCATCACGCTTACCAGCAAAATCCAATGCGTTCTGTGCCGAAGCACGGCTTCAGCTCGGGCATACGGGGGCAATGCCGCCATAGGATGTACACTCCGGTGGTTCCAACAACCACGGCCAACTATATCGGCGCCCGCTCGGGCAAGTCAAACCCGCCAGCGGGCCTAAGTCGTTAAAAACAGTGTGTAATTTGGCTGCAGGAAAGGCTGTGATCGAGCGCACTACTTGATGAACTTGTAACCTTCGGTGGGGACCGTGATGATCACGTCTTCCTTGCCGAAAAAGGGCCGCAACTTCACCCGCAGATTCTTGATGTGGACGTCGATTGTCCGGGTCTCAACATCGGGCCCGTAGCCCCAGATGGTCTTGAGCAGCAATTTGCGGTTCATCACCTTGTTGGGGTTGGATGCGAGCAGATACAGGAGGTCGAATTCCTTGGGCTGGAGACGCTGGGTCTCGCCCTTGAAAGTGATCTCGTATTTCTTGGGATTGAGGCGCATCCCCCGAACCGTGATTGTTTTTTCACGCTCGAGATTGGGCTGGTCCTTCGATGCCGCAGCGCGGCGAAGCACGGTTTTGATGCGCGCAAGCAGCTCGCGTTTGCTGAACGGTTTTGTCAGGTAGTCGTCGGCCCCGATCTCCAGACCGACCACTTTGTCGACCTCTTCGCCCTTGGCCGAGACGATGATGATCGGGACGTTGGAGCGCTGGTGATACTCGCGGCAGTAGTCCAGACCGTCCCCATCGGGCAGCATCAGATCCAGCAGCACCAGATCGGGCTGCTCGGCCTCGGTCTTCTTGCGCCCCTCAGCGAGCGTTCCTGCCGCGACAACGCGATAGCTCTCCTCCTCCAGAAGGATCTGGAGGGCCTGACGGATATTCGCGTCATCCTCGATGATGAGAACTTTGGTCATGTGTCCAGTCTCGTATCACAGGGTCGTGGGGGTGACAAGCAAATGACGCTCAAGAGGCCGATTTTGCCTCAAGCCGCCGCATCGTCTTCATCCGATTCTTCGGCCCCCTCGGCCAGCGGCAGGGCGATGAGGAAGCGACTCCCCTTGCCGGGCTGGCTCTCGGCCCAGATGTCGCCGCCGTGGGCGAGGACGTATTCCTTCGAGATCGCGAGCCCCAGCCCCGTGCCGCCCTCGTTGGACTGGCGCACGTAGTCGTCCTGGAAGAAGCGGTCGAAGATCCGGTCGATGTTCTTGGCCGATATTCCCACGCCCGAGTCGCGCACCTCTACGAGGGCGTAGCGCCGTGCCGGCTCAAGCGGGTCGCCGCGCCCGAACTCGGCGAGCAGCTCGGCGCCGCTGCGCTCCTTGAGGAAGACTTCAATCTTGCCGCCGGCCGGGGTGAATTTGATGGCATTGCCCAGGATGTTGTCGAGCACCTGGATGATCTTCGAGCGATCGATATCCATCCGCGCCTGCGCGCCATACCAGTCCGCCGAGAGATCGACCCCTTTGCCCTCGGCCGCGCCGCTGGCGACCATCACCGATTCATCGAGCAGGTCGGCCAGCGAGGTTCGGCGGAAGCTGTAGTCCATCTTGCCACCGGCGATCTTCGAGAGATCGAGAATGTTGTTGATGATGCGCGTAAGCCGGTCGGTCGAGAGATCGATGATGTCGAGATACTCGCGCTCCTTGGTGGGTTCGAGCTTGCCGGCCTTGGCCTGCAGGATCTCGGTAAAGCTCTTGATGCTGGTCAGCGGCGTGCGCAGCGAGTGTGAGACGATGGAGAGAATCTCCGTCTTCAGGCGATCCACCTTCATCAGCTCGGAAATGTCCTGGAAAATGATCACGCAGCCCTGGTCGGGTTCTCCCTCGCGCACGATGGGGGCGGCATTGCCGCGCACGTCGAGTTCGCCGATGCGGGTCACGAATTCCTCGATGCCCGG
>JAGRBM010000361.1 GCA_020434085.1 Chrysiogenia bacterium
GCCTTGGCGCAAAGACCGTTGTGAGCAAACATGGCGGCGCGCCCTGCGCCGATGTCCCCGTCGACGAAGGCGACACCGTGAAGTTCGGCGCCTGCACGATCGAGGTGCGCTCGACACCCGGTCACACCAACGGCTGCGTGACCTATGTGACCGGTGACAAGTCCATGGCCTTTACCGGCGACGCGCTGCTCATCCGCGGCTCGGGCCGCACCGACTTCCAGCAGGGCAATTCACGCAAGCTCTACCACTCGGTGCGCGAGAAGATATTCACGCTGCCCGATGAGACGAAGCTCTACCCCGGGCACGACTACAAGGGCCGCACGGTCACGACGGTTGGCGAGGAAAAAAAGTTCAACGCGCGCCTGGGGCTGGACAAGAGCGAGGACGACTTCGTGGAGATCATGAAGAATCTCAAACTCGCGCAGCCCAAAAAGATTCAGGAATCGGTCCCCGAGAACCTGCGTTGTGGTCTTCCCGCGCCGGTCACGGGCGAGCCGCTGGAGAAGGCATGGGCTCCGCTTAGCCGAACGCCCGAGGGGCTTGCAGAGGTGCAGGCCGCCTGGGTGAAGGATCACGGCGAGGAAGTGCGCCTCATCGATGTGCGCGGTCCCGATGAATACACCGGCGAGCTCGGTCACATCCCCGGGGCGGAGAACGTCCCGCTGGAAACGCTTGAAGCCGCCGCGAAGGACTGGGATCGCGAGATGCCGGTCGTCACGATCTGCCGCTCGGGCAAGCGTTCGCTCAGCGCGGCAGATACGCTGGAGAAAATGAACTTCGTGCGCGTCGCCTCCATGGCCGGCGGCATGATTCGTTGGGACGACCAGGGCTTTCCCGCCGAGAGTGTGAGCGCGCCCGATGCGAACTAGGAATTCCCGCAATCCATGAGCGCTCTGGCAAGAATCGTCCCCGCCGCGGGCTGGCTTCGCGAGTATCGCCGGGCCGACCTGCGCGGGGATCTTTCGGCCGGGCTGACGGTTGCCGTCATGCTCGTCCCGCAGTCCATGGCCTACGCCATGCTGGCGGGGCTGCCGCCCATCGTGGGGCTTTATGCCTCGGTGGCGCCGCTCGTGATCTATGCGCTCTTTGGCAGCTCGCGCCAGCTTGCCGTGGGTCCAGTGGCCCTCGATTCGCTCCTGGTTGCCGCGGCCATTGCACCGATCGTTCAGGGCGCGGGCGGCGGCATCGCGCTGTATGTGCAGCTCGCGGTGATGCTCGCGCTCATGGTGGGCGTGATCGAGCTCATCATGGGCGCCGCGCGCCTTGGCTTCATCGTGAACTTCCTCTCGAACCCGGTGATCAGCGGCTTTACCAGTGCCGCCGCGCTGGTGATCGGCCTGAGCCAGCTCAAGCACCTGCTGGGCATTGACCTGCCGCGCAGCGCGCGCTTCCACACGCTGGCGCTGGAGGCGGCAAGCCGCCTTGGCGAAGCACATGGGGCAACGGCGCTGATCGGCGTTGCTGCCATTGTGTTGCTCGTCGCGCTCAAAAAGTGGAAGCCCGCATTTCCCGCGCCGCTGGTGGCCGTCGCGACCGGCACGCTCGCCGTGTGGGGGCTGGGACTTGCCGACGCGGGCGTGGCCATTGTCGGCGAAATCCCGCGCGGGCTTCCCGCGCCGGGCGCGCCTGTGTTCGATCTCGGCTACGCGCGCGAGCTGCTGCCCAGCGCACTGCTCGTTGCCCTGATCGGTTTCATGGAAGCCATCTCCGTGGGCAAGGCCTTTGCCCGCAAGAACAAATACGCCATCGCCCCCAACCAGGAATTCGCCGCGCTGGGGCTCGCCAACATCGCGGGCTCGTTCTTCGGGGCCTACCCGGTGAGCGGCGGGCTGGGGCGCACAGCGGTCAACGCGCAGGCGGGCGCGCGAACGCAGCTCGCCTCGCTCGTTGCGGCGGCGCTGGTGGCGCTCTCGCTGCTGCTGCTCACGCCGCTCTTTTACTACCTGCCGCGTGCGGTGCTGGGTGCCATCGTGATCGTGGCCGTGGCGGGGCTCGTGGATCTCAAAGAGATCGCACGCCTGTGGCGGATCAAGAAAATTGATGCCGGCCTGTTGCTGCTCACTCTGCTGGCGACGTTGTTGCTGGGAATCCAGCAGGGCATCGTGCTGGGGATCGGCGCCTCGTTGGCGCTGTTCATCTTCCGCACCACGCGCCCGCACACTGCCGTGCTTGGGCGGCTTCCGGGAAGCGATGTCTACCGCAACCTCAAGCGTTTTCCCGAAGCGCGCGAGATCCCCGGCGTTCTCATCATTCGCGTGGACGCGGCCTTCTACTTTGCCAACGTGGAGTATCTCAAGGACCTCGTAAACGATCTCGTGCTGGCCGAATGCGAGAGCCTGCATGCGCTGGTCATCGATGCCAGCAGCATCAACGACCTCGACTCCTCGGCGGCGCTGGCGCTCGAGGAAATCATCGACCAGCTAGCGGCCGAAAACATCGCCCTGTATCTGGCTGGCGCAAAGGGGCCTGTGCGCGACGTGCTGCATACCACCGGCCTCTGGGACCGGCTGGGAGAGAGCCACTTCCCCTTCACCGTGCAGCAGGCGATCGACGCCATCGAAAAAACATAATCCGGGCCAGGAGCACTTCTCCGGCAGCCGGCGCCGGGTCCCAAGCGCGTTAATGAACGGACCCGGTGCCTTTGATTTTTCGAATCACGCTGCTCGGCGATGTGCTAACTTTTCCCTGACGGAGCACTGGTTGGGCGCAATCCATGACCTACCTTTTTACAGCCGGGATTTGCCTGTTGGCGATGGTGATCATCGCCTGGGAGCTCGATGACCCCGAGCAACGCTGGAGTTTGCTTGCACTGGGTATCGGCATGCTCATCTGGGCCGGCGGCTATGGGCTGGTGGTCGTCTGCCCGACCGACCATTGCGCGCTCCAGGCCTCGCGGGGAATCTTCGGCGGGGTGATGGTCGGTCTGCCCGGGCTGGTAGTGCTCTTCCGCAGCCTGATTACCGCCCGGCCGACGCCGCGGCGCACGGTCCTGAAAATCATCGCCTTTTCGATTTTTGTGCATGCACCCGCCATGACGCCGCTGGGAATCCGTTCGATGGAGCGCGTGAACGGCGCGCCGATCTGGCACTACGGTCCCTGGGAAGCGGTGGTGTGGATCGCCTGGCTGATCGGGCTTCCGCTGTTCGTGCGCTGGGTCTGGCGCAATCGCGGCAAGATGCCCTGGGATGAGTGCAACCGCATCCTGTGGGTGAGCGTGATCCTGCTTTCCTGCCTTTCGCTCGAAACGATTGCGATGGGCATTCTCGGCTACGTTCTGCAAATGCACCGGGTGATGATGATCGTTCCGGCGCTCTCGGTCATTCCCTTTCTCGTTGTTGTCGTCGTCTTTCGCGCGAAATCCTTGCCGGACCTGTGGGGCTGGATCGGGCGAGTGCTGCCCAATGAGCGTTCGCGCTTCGTCTCGGAGTTCCGTCAACTGGAGGCCGGGATAAGCGGATACCATTCCAGCGCAGAGCTCACGCGGGATCTATCGAAGCTTCTGCGCGCGCCTGTACGATTTGTCAGGGCTCCGGACACCGGGCATCGGGATGAAGCGCGCCTGTGGGTTGCGCCGGCGGGTCTGCACAGAATTTATTCCCCCGATGACCAGCGACGTCTGGAACGCATCGAGGCCCATGCCAGAGGGCTGCACGCCGATGAGCTCATTCATTCCAGCCTGCGGCAGGCCTCCTCCGATCAGATCGGCGCCTGCTGGCCCGCCGCGTCGCAGGCAGCGGCGGCCGAGCGGGAACTGTTCGAGGTGGCGCTGACCGACAAAAAATTGATCGTGGCTTCTTTGCCGCCGGGGATGTGGGGCGAGGGATGCATTACATGCTCCACCGCGCTGCGCGGGAGCAAGGTGCTCGAAATTACTTGCGAAAGTGACGAGGCGCCGCCTCGTGAACAGTGGCGGCCACATCTGGCGCGCGCGGTGGATCGCGACGTGGTAGTCGTGTCTGTGAGGCATCTCACAGTGATTCCCGAGCCGGCAGTGGTGGAATTGGCAGCGTTGATCGCCGGAGGGAAAAAAGTCGTGATTCTCGCTTACGAGAGCCAGAAACCCGGAGGTGCCCTGCTTGAACTCTGCAGGGAACTCGGGCAAGGCGCGCGAATGCTGCGCCTGTCCGAGCAACTCGACCGGGAAGAAGACATCCGCGCCTGGCTTGAACGATTGCTGCGAAACAAGAACATCGAAAGAAATCTGGATGCGACGCTTGCGCCGGAGGTGCTCCAGTCCCTGCTGGAGATGGACTGGGCGCAGGACGGCGTGGTGCTCACGCAGCTTCTGGAGTGTTCTCTTTCAGAGAACACTTAATGGCCCGTTCGGGCCAATATTGATTGCTAGCCCGACAGGAGGAAACTCATAATGAAGCTACTTCAGGCAAACACGGTCGTAATAACCAATGGGTATCTTGAAATTGAATAGCATCCGCCGGGGGGGCCAAAGCGACAAGCGCGAGCGCCTGCGACTGGCGCTCTTCCCCGGCGGGGAGACACTGATCGGGCGGCTGATTGCCGTGCTGGAGGCCGGCGGCTTTCAGGTCTCGCGCGATAGCAGCCTGCGCAGCGATGCGATCATGGGCTCGGACGGGGAGATTGCGACAAACATCGTCGAGATCACCGAACACAGCCCCGCGGGAGAGAATGCCAGCGATCCCGGGGCCAGGGTGCGGCCGATTTCGCTTTCCCTGGCCGATGCCGAAGCCACGCACATCCGCCGCGTGGTGGAGCTATGCAACGGCAACCGCACGAAAGCCGCCGCCGCATTGGGGGTCGCCCGCTCGACCCTGATCCGCAAGCTCCACGAAATCGAAGTCCGCGAAAAGCACAGCAGCGAAAGCTGACCTGCGGGGCCACCCGACCCGCAAGCCCGTTTTCGGGCACAAACCCTCCAAAGAATTGTCATTCCGCAAAACCTCCGTTCGATGCTAAGTTCGCAGCAGTGCGCCCCCGAGCCTGAGGGAGCCGGGCGGGCCTCAACAGCGAATGGGTCTTCTGCTTACCTACATTGGCGCGGCATTGGTCGTATCGTTCCTCTGTTCAATTCTGGAGGCGGTGCTTCTCAGCCTGACGCCCTCCTACATTGCGACGCTGGAAAACCGGGGGAACGCAGCCGGCGCGAAGCTGCGCGCGCTCAAGGAAGACATCGACCGCCCGCTGGCCGCGATTCTGACACTCAACACAATTGCCAACACGGTGGGCGCCTCGGGCGCGGGTGCGCAGGCGCTTCATCTTTTTGGTGAGGGCTCGGTGGCAATCGTTTCGGCGGCGCTGACGTTTGCAATTCTCGTGGGCTCGGAAATCATTCCCAAGACCCTGGGTGCCGTCTATTGGAAGCCGCTGGGGCCGCTTGTGGCGCGCGTCCTGCCGCCGATGATTGCGCTGACCACACCGTTTGTGTGGCTGGCCCGCGGTATTTCCAGCATGATTTCCAAGGGCAAGACCGGGCCCGTGCTCAATCGCGAGGAATTCTCCGCGCTGGCCGACTCGCTGGTAAAAGCGGGGCTTTTCGACACCAAGGAATCAAACGTCCTGACCAACCTGCTGCGATTTGGATCGCTTCGGGCGATCGACATCATGACGCCGCGCACGGTGGTCTTTGCCTTTCCCGAGGGAACGACCGTGGGGGAGGCGCTCGAGGACGAATCGAAGCTGCGCTTCTCACGCATTCCGATCTACCGCGACACGCTCGACAACATCACGGGCTTCGTGCTCAAGCACGACATGCTGCTGGAACTCGCACGCGGCAGCCGTGACACGCCGCTGGAAACCCTAAAGCGTCCCATGCGCGTTGTGCCGGAAATGACCCGCGTGACCGATCTGTTCGATCAGATGATCCGCAAGGGCGAGCACCTGGTGCTGCTGGCCGGCGAGTATGGGGAAACCTCCGGCGTCGTCACGATGGAAGACATCGTGGAGACCCTGCTGGGCATGGAGATCGTCGACGAAATCGATGAGGTGCAGGACATGCAGGCCCTTGCGCGCAAGAAGTGGCAGGAACGCGCCGAGCGCATGGGCGTGGTGGTCAATGAGTCCTCCCCCGAAAAGGGCGATGTGCCCGGCGAAGACTAATCCTTCTTCTTTTTCTTTTCTTCCTTCTCAGCCTTCTTTGCCGCCTTTTCCCGGCGCTTGAGCTCTACTCCGATGGCCTCGTTGAGGGTCTCGATGACCTTTACGCGGCCCCAGTACTTGTGTTCGTTCTCGACGATGGTCCAGGGCGCATAGGTCGTGGACGTGCGCTCGAGCATGTCGGAGACGGCTTCCTTGTAGAGTTCCCACTTCTTGCGATTGCGCCAGTCCTCGTCGGTGAGCTTGTACTCCTTGAGCGGGTCCTTCTCGCGTTCCTTGAAGCGGCGAAGCTGTTCCTCTTTCGAAACGTGAATCCAGTATTTCACGATGACCGTTCCGAAGTCGGCGAGCTGGTGCTCGAACTCGTTGATCTCGCGGAATGAGCGCTTCCACTCTTCCTCGGTGCAGAAACCCTCCACGCGCTCTACCAGCAGGCGCCCGTACCAGGAGCGATCGAAGAGCTCCAGGTGTCCGGCTTTGGGAATGCGGCGCCAGAATCGCCAGAGGTAGTGGTGAGCCTTCTCCTCGTCGGTGGGCGCGGCCACGGCGGTCACGCGGTAGGAGCGCGGGTCGAGGCTGCGCAGCAGGCGCTTGATGGTGCCGCCCTTGCCGGCGGCGTCCCAGCCCTCAAATGCGGTGACGATGGGGATGCGGTACTCGTAACAGGCGTTGAGGTTGTGGCGCAGCTCTACCTGGGCGCTGCGCAGACGCTGCTCGTATTCCTCTTCGTCCAGGGTGAGGGTCAGATCGGCGCGGTCGAGAATGGTCGGCACCTGCGCGAGCAGTCTGCTCTCCTGCGTGCGCTTGGCCGGGGCGTGCTTGATGTTGTGCTGGCGTACTCTCTCGCGTTCCAGCGCGTCGCGCACTTCCTGGATGAAGATCTCGAAAATCTTCACCCGCCGGAAAAAGCGCTTGTTGGAGGGCACGATGTTCCAGGGTGCCGGTGCGGTGGAGGTTTCCTCGAGCATCTCCTCGATAGCTTCGAGGTATTCTTCGTAGCGGTGATGGCGTTTCCAGTGCTCCTTGGTGATGCGCCACTGTTCGAACTCGTCCTTCTCGAATTCCTTGAAGCGCTTTTTCTGCTCACTCTCGCTGATGTGCAGGAAATACTTGAGAATCAGCGTGCCGTCGTCGGCGAGCTGGCGCTCGAATTCATTGATCTGCCGGTAGCGCTGTCGCACGTCCTCTCGCAGATCGTCGGGTTCGACCCGCGCGTTGAGGCAGGATCGGTACCAGGACTGGTCGAAGATGGCGATTTCCCCGCGGCGCGGCAGTTTGTTCCAGAAGCGCCAGAGGAAAGGGTAGAAGGCTTCCTCGGGCGAGGGATTGAAAATGGCGTGGGTCTCGATGTGCCGCGGGTCGAGGGCGTCGCCGAATTTCGAGACCGCATCGTCCATGCCGGCCGCCTGCCAGCCCGAGAGCACGATGACAATCGGGATCTTCGCCTCGCGCGCGGCCCACTGCAGGCGCCGGACCTCCAGCTCGAGCTGGGGCAGAAGCTCCTGGTAGCTTTCCTTGGTGATGTTGGCTTTCAGGTCGACAAGTTCGAGCATTGCGGCATTCTCCCGGGCAAATCGGGCTTGCGCCAACAGGCAAAATCGCCTGTGCTGGCCTGATCCGTCCAATCTGCGCGGAATTCCACTTGCGCGCCATGACGGAAATCAGTTCCATTGTGGTGGAGGAAATTCCCGTGGCCAAGCGGAAGAAAAGCGGTCTGCGGCACTGGATGCAGGAGGCCTCGCGCCTGCGTGCGGCAGCGCTGGAGGACCTGGACGAGGCGACCGTCCACGACCTGCGCGTGGCGCTTCGGCGTTGCCGGGCGATGGTGCAAACCATCCGGGAGATCGACGACGATCCGGGCTGGCAGAAGCTCAACCGAGCTGCCCGGGAGATCTTTCAGGCCCTTGGCGAGCTGCGTGACACGCAGGTGCAGCTCCTGTGGCTCCAGCACCTGAGCACCGGCGAGGACATCCTCGCCACGCGGCTGCAGGGCCACCTGCAGAAGCGAGAACGCGAGCTGCGCGCGCTTGCACGCCAGGTGATCGAGGTCTTCGATGAAAAACGCTGGGAGAAATGGACGGAAAAGTTTCCGCAGCGGCTGACGAAATTGGCCGGAAACGTCCTCGCATTTGAAGAACTCGCGCAGCGGCGGCTCGAAGAGATCGAGTCGCTCGATACCAAAGCCGCCTTCGAACGCGACGAGGAGCGCTACCACGA
>JAGRBM010000362.1 GCA_020434085.1 Chrysiogenia bacterium
CCAACTGCGTGCTCAACCTCGTGCGCGAAGACCACAAGCGCCAGATGTTCGCCGAGATGCACCGCGTTTTGAAGCGCGGCGGCCGCGTGGCGATTTCCGACATCGTCAGCGACGAGATCGTGCCCGAACACCTGCGCGCCGATCCCGATCTCTGGAGCGGCTGCATCTCCGGCGCATTCCAGGAACGCGAGTTCGTCCGCGCCTTCGAGGAAGCGGGTTTCTACGGCATCTCCATCGCCAAGCGCGACCAGCAGCCCTGGCAAACCGTGGAGGGAATCGAGTTTCGCTCCGTCACGGTGATCGCCTACAAGGGCAAGGAAGGCGAGTGCCTCGAGGCCAACCAGGCCGTGATCTACAACGGCCCTTTCCGCGAAGTGAGCGACGACGACGGCCACCGCTACGTGCGCGGCGAGCTGGTTGCCGTGTGCGAAAAGACCTTCAACATCCTCACCCACGATCCCTACGGCGGCTACTTCACCGCCATTGAGCCGCGCGAACCGGTCACCGAAAAAGAGAAGGCCCCGTTCCTGTGCAAGGGCTACGTGCTGCGCGATCCGCGCCAGCTCAAGGGCGCCGACTACAAGCTCACTACCGAGAACGCAGGCGCCTGCTGCGCACCCTCCGGTGATTCGGGCGGTGGGAGCGAAGGGAGCTGCTGCTGATGCCGGCCACCCAGCCCATTCAAGACATTGCGGTAGAGCCCTTTGCTGCGCGCGCCCGGCGCGAGTGCGGCGGCCCGCTGCGGCGCGGCGCGTTGGAGACGCTGCAGATCAACCTGGGCAAACTCTGCAACCAGACCTGCGCCCACTGCCACGTGGATGCGGGCCCGAACCGCACGGAAGTGATGACGCGCGAAACGGTCGATGCCTGCCTGGCGTTGCTCGACCGCGTGGGCGCAACGACGGTGGATCTTACCGGCGGCGCGCCCGAGCTCAATCCGAACTTTCGCTACCTGGTTGAGGAGTGCACCCGTCGCGGCGTGCGCGTCATGGACCGCTGCAACCTGACCGTACTCTTCGAGCCCGGGCAGGAAGGGCTCGCAGAGTTCCTGGCCCGGCACAAGGTCGAGATCGTCAGTTCGCTGCCCTGTTACAGCGAGGACAACGTCGACAAGCAGCGCGGCCGCGGCGTGTTCGAGAAATCCATCCTCGCCCTGCAAAAGCTCAACGCCCTGGGTTACGGACGGGAAGGCTCGGGGCTCATTTTGAACCTGGTCTACAACCCGGTCGGCGCCCATCTGCCGCCGCCGCAGGTGAAGCTGCGCGCCGACTACCGCCGCGAGCTCAGCGAGCACTTCGACATCGTCTTCAACGACCTGTTCACCATCACCAACATGCCCATTGCGCGCTACGCCCGCTTTCTCGAAGTTACCGGGGAGCTCGGCGCCTACATGGAGCTGCTGGCGGCGTCCTTCAATCCCGCCAACGCGGCCGGCCTGATGTGCCGGAGCACCCTGAGCGTGGGTTGGGACGGGCGACTCTACGACTGCGACTTCAACCAGATGCTGGAGATCCCCGCCGCCGGCGCGCGCGCCGTGCAGGACCTGGCCGAGGACCCCGAGGGCGCCGAGATCGCGGTGGCCGATCATTGCTACGGGTGTACTGCCGGAGCGGGCAGTTCCTGCGGGGGCGCCCTTTCCTAGCCCCCTGCGAAAGGCTATGGAGAGTTGCAAGGCCCCTGCCCGGCTCCTACCCTGAGCCGGGCACAGCCGTAGCGGAGCAACGCCCCTGATGAGCAACGAGTCGCCGACTGCCAATTTTTCCAGCCTGGTGAAGAGCTGCACGCTCGCCATCGGCGGCGTCAACGGCGTTCTGTATTCGCTGCACGTCGAGTCGAAGACCCAGACCCTCGTTCCCGAGGCGTGCTGGGGCCCCGATACCAATACCCTGATCAACACGCCCATCGACCTGCTGGCCCCGCCCGAGCGCATTGCACCGGGCGAGCCGCCCATTGTGATCGCCGGCGATGCGGCCTTTGTCGATTCGCCCACGCCCGAGCTGCTCGGCGTGTTGCAGAAGGGCCGCGCGCTGCTCTGCTCTTTTGAGGGCGAGCGCTGCACCCACGTCCTCGGCATCTATGGCCACCACGGCGATCATCCCATCGACGAAGAGCGCGTGGCGGCAACGACGCACCTGCTGGCCGACGCGATCAACGGCAGCTCAGCCAAGGAACTGCGCCAGCGCCAGGACTCCGAGGTCGAGTTCCTCGCGGGCCTCGGACATGAGCTCAAGACCCCCCTCAACGCGATCATCGGTTTCGCCTCGCTGCTCGAGCGCCAGATTCGCGACGAGGAACTTCTGGAAGAAGTCGAGATGATCACCATGAGCTCGCAGAAGCTGCTGGCGCTCATCGACGACCTCATCGATTCCTACAAGATCCAGG
>JAGRBM010000363.1 GCA_020434085.1 Chrysiogenia bacterium
GCGCTGAGCGAGCCGTTGGCGCCGACGCGGTACGAGATGGTGGAACCGCTCCCATAGTTCGCCACGGCCAACATTTGCCCGCTCGCGTCGACTTGCAGATCGCACGGCGAGGAGCCCTGGGTGGTCTGCGACCCAAGCTCGGTGAGCTTCCCGGTCGAGCGGTCGATCTGGTAGGCGGCGACCGAGCCGTCGTCGGTTTCCGAGACGGCGTAGGCATTCTGGCCGTTGGGGTGGAAGCAGACGAAGGACGGGTTCACCAACTCGGCGGCGAGCTCGGGGTCGCTGACTTCACCCGTCATCGAGGAGAAGCGGCTGACGTAAATGCCCTTGCTCACATCTCCCCGCGTATAGGTTCCGAAGTAGACCAAGTGATCGTACTCAGGCTCGGCGGGGGCCTCGGCCTCGGGTTCCGGCTCGGAGCCCCCGCAGGAAACCAGAGGGGACGCAGCCATGGCGCCGAGGAAGTGACGTCGGTCGAGCATGCCGACTATCACAGCGCAACGCGCGCCGGTTTGCAACGTCTGCTAACGCAGGACGAAGTTGACCTCGATCTCGGTCGAGACCGGCACGGCGCGGCCCGAGAGCATGGTCGGGCGATAGCGCCATTGCTGGATCGCGTCGGCGGCGGCGCGGATCAGCAGCGGGTGGCCGCTCAGGACCTGGAGCGACTCGACCGTGCCGTCGGCGGCGATGACGGCGCGCAACCGAACCGCGCCGCTGACGTGGGCTTGCTTGGCGAGCGGCGGATAAACCGGCTCGACGCGGTGGACGAGGCGCGCGGCCTGGACGCCTTTACTCACCTCGACGGGACCGCTGGGGGCGGGCGGCGGCGCGGGCTTCTTCTCGACCTTGAGCTCGGGCGGTTTGGGCGGCGCCACGGTTGGATTCAAGGTGCTGAACGCGCCGATGACGCCGTCGCGGCTGCCATTCTGGTCGCCGCCCGGCACGCCGACGTAGGGTTGCGCGATGGGTGCGGCGTCGGTCGGGTCCTGCACGATCGCGACTTTGTCGGGAATCCGGTCCGGCATGACCAGCTCCGCGGTGAAAACTTGCGGCTTGACCGCGACGGTGCGCTCAGGCGGCGCGGGCGGTGGACCGGGTGGCGGCGGAGGCGGCTCGAGCAGCACGGCCGCGAAGCGCGCCGCCGGCAGCAAGGGCGTATACATGAGCGTGCCGGCCAAGACCAGCGCCAGAACGGCGGTCTGCGCCAACAGCGAAACTGCAAAGCTCCACGGCTTGCGTGGAGACCCCGTTACAGATTGTTCAAACACGTTTCTCTCCTTGTTTCGGATCGATGAATCCGAAAAGCGAAGCGCGAGAAACGGGCCGGCTCGTTGCGCGTTCGGTTCGTCAGCTAGAGACACCGCGTGGGGCGGATTGGTTCCCGTTATTGCGGAGCTAGCGGGCGTGCACCATAGGCACGAAGCGGACGGGCAGGTCGACGTGTTCGGCGATTTGGCCTTCGGCGTCTTTGTCGACCACGAGGAGGTTCTGTGCGCCGTAATTGGGGCCGACGGGGGCGATGAGGCGTCCGCCTGGCGCGAGTTGGTCGAGCAAGGCCGCGGGGATCTCAGGCGGCGCGGCCGTTAGCAGGATGCGGTCGTAGGGCGCGTGGCTAGGCCAGCCTTTGTAGCCGTCGCCGATGCGTACGTGGACGTTCGAGTAGCCGAGCTCGGCCAAGCGCGCGCGGGCGGCGGAGCTGAGCTCCTCGATGATCTCGACCGAGTAGACTTCGCGACATAGCAGCGAGAGCACCGCGGCTTGGTAGCCTGAGCCCGTGCCGATCTCGAGCGTGCGATGCTCGGGCTCGAGCCGCAATCGCTCGCTCATGTAGCCGACGATGTAGGGCTGCGATATCGTCTGGCCATAGCCGATCGGCAAGGGGCTGTCTGAGTTGGCGGAAGCAGCGAGCTCGGGCGGGACGAAAGCCTCGCGCTGGACCTGACGCAAGGCTTCGAGCACGCGCCGGTCGCGCACGCCCCGGGCCACGATTTGGCTGTCTACCATGCCGATTTTGGCCGCCGGCTCAGGCTCTTGCCGGAGGGGTTTCGAGGCAGCGTCCGCGGTTTCCCGAGCCAAGGTCCCGTGCGACAATTGCCCCGAGCAACGAAGTCTCGAGGCTCACAGTCTATCAGCATGCCAGCAACCGGACTCGTACGCCGACTGGGCTTAGTCAGCGCCACGGCAATCGTCGTCTCGAACATGATCGGGACGGGCATTTTCACGACCAGCGGATTCCTCGCCGGCGACCTGGGTTCGCCCAGCCTTGTCATCGGGATCTGGTTCGTAGGCGCACTGATCGCGCTGACTGGCGCCCTGTGCTACTCCGAGTTGGGCGTCAACTTTCCGCGTTCGGGTGGAGAGTACGTGTACTTGTCCGAGGCGTGGGGGCCTGCGTGGGGCTTCATCGACGGTTGGGTGAGCTTCTTCGCCGGGTTTTCCGCGCCGATCGCCGTAGCGACCTTGGGCGTGGCGGCCTACGTCGGCCACTTCGCGCCGGTGCTCGACCCGCAAACGAGCGCCGCCGTCATGCTCGGTCCGCTCAAGCTCCAGATGGGCCCGGGGCAATTGCTGGCGTGTCTGATCATCGTGGCCTTCACCGCGCTCAACCTGATGAGCGTGGAGCTTGTGGCCAAGCTGCAGAATGCGCTGACGGGCGTGAAGCTGTTCGTCCTTGGGGCCTTGCTGCTGCTCGGGTTTGCTATTGGAAAGGGTGACTGGGGACACTTTTCGCAGACGGCCGAGCGCGTCTCGACCACCACTCTGCCGGCGCAGTTCGCGCTGAGCTTGGTGTTCGTCTACTTCGGCTACAGCGGCTGGAATGCGGCGGTCTACATCGCGGAAGAGCTCAAGGACCCCGAGCGCACGCTGCCGCGTTCGCTCCTGCTGGGGACGGCGCTGGTTGCGGCGTTCTACGCGGCGTTGAACTGCCTATTCATCTACGCCACGCCGCTCGAAGACATGAAGGGCGTGGTGGCCGTCGGCGCGCAGGCGGCGCAGAATCTCTTTGGCGACGCCGGCGGCGGGCTCTTTGCGGCGGGAATGGCGCTGTCGCTGCTGGCGACGGTTAACGCCATGTGCATGATTGGCCCGCGGGTCTACTACGCGATGGCGCGCAATGGCGCGTTCTTCGAGGCCGCCGGGCGCATCCATCCAAAATGGAACAGCCCGTGGGTGGCGGTGACGGCGCAAGGCGTGTGTTGTTGCCTGCTCATCCTGACCGGCACGTTCGAGAGCCTGCTCTACTACATCGGCTTCACTTTGTGGCTTTTTTCCGCGCTTTCCGTGCTGGCATTGTGGAAATTCCGCAAGCGCCCCGATTGGAAGCGGTCGCCCTGGGTGAGCTTCGCTTGGCCGCTCGCCCCGGGCTTCTACATGGCGGTCAACCTGCTGGTGTTTGTTTACTTTGCGCTCGACAAGAGCTGGGAAGCAGTGTGGAGCCTGCTGACCATCGCGGCCGGCGGCGCGGCGTATCATTTTTATTCCAGACCGATAAAAGATTAAACCTCATTTCGGTTTGAGCCGATTCTTTAATCGAGATGGCCTCGGGCGCCGTCTGCGAGGGGTTGGCTCTTGAGGGTTCCGCGACTCCGCATTCTCATCATCGACGACAGCGACTCTGACGCGATGCTCGTCTCGCGGCACCTCAAGCGTGCCCACGCGTTCGAAGTAGAGGTCGCATCGGCGGCCAGCCACGACGAAGGGCTGCGCAGCCTCGAAGAAGCCGAATATGACTGCGTCGTTCTCGACTACCGCCTAGGCCCGCAGTGTGGTCTCGAGACCCTGCGCGCGATCCGCAAGCACGGCGACGACACGCCGGTGGTCTTCGTCACCGGTTTCGGCAGCGAGATGGTCGCCGTCGAGGCGTTGCAGTGCGGCGCGCAGGACTACCTGGTCAAGTCGGTCATCTCGCCGGACGTCTTGCAGCGCGCCATCCTGAACGCGGTGGAGAAGATCACGCTGAGCCGGCGCGTAAAGGCGAAGCAGCGTGAGCTCGAGGATTTCGTCTCCGTGGTTGCGCATGACTTGCAGCAGCCGCTCTGCGGAGTGAAGGGCAACGTGGAGCTGATCCGCGATTTCTACCAAGACCGGCTCGATGAGCAGGCGATGGAGTTTCTCGAAGCGGCGGTGCGCACCTCCTCGCGCATGGCGGAGATGATCGAAGCGCTGTTGGGTTACGCGCGGGCCGGACGCCAGCGCGCACCGCTCGAGGATCTGGACTTGAACGAGCTGGCCGCTGCGGTCAGGGCGGACCTGCGCGGGCTGATCTCCGAGACCGGCGCGGTGATCGAGATCGCCGACCTGCCTTCGGTCATCGGCGATCCGGTGACCTTGGCGCAACTGCTGCAAAACCTCATCTCCAACGCAATCAAGTTCCGCCGCGACGAGGCGCCGTGCGTCATCGTGACCGGAGAGCGGAGCGGGGAACGTGTGCTCATCCAGGTACGCGACAACGCCATGGGGATTCCGGCCTCCTCGCTCGAGGAGGTCTTTGCGCCGTTCCGCCGGCTGGCGCAATCCAAGGATCGGCCGGGCTCGGGCATCGGTCTGGCGACCTGCAAGAAGATCGTCGAGCAACACGATGGACGCATCTGGGTGAGCTCGACGCTAGGCGTCGGCTCTACGTTCCACATCGAGTTGCCTGCCTCGGTGCGCGGCCTCGTGCGTTCGCTCGACGGCGCCGAGTGGCGCGTGCTGGTGGTCGATCAGGACTCGGAGGCGGCCGAGTTGATTGGCCGCGCGCTCGAACGCGAGGGCGTGAAGGTGACGCGCGTTGCGGGAGTGGCGCAGGCCGCCGCTCTGCTGACCGTAGGGGCGTTCGAGGGGATCGTCGTCGACTTGGCGTCGCCGAGCGAGCGCGCCCTGGGCTGGATCGAGGGCGTTCGCGCCTCGTCGCCTGACGTCTCCATCCTGGCCGTCACCGCTGGTGACGGCCGCAGCGCCCCGGGTCCCTTGCTCACCGACGCCCGCCGCCGCGGGGCGCACCACGTGCTGCCCAAGCCGCTCGACAGTGCGCAGGTCGCCTCTCTGTTGCGCCGTATGATCGTCGACGCCCGTCCCCGCACCGCCGCCTGAGGCGTTTTCCGGCAGAATTCCCCCCTCTTCCGCCTGCATTCCCGAGCCCGGGAGTGAGAACATAGAGGACTTGGCCTGCGGTCAGGCCTTAGGGATACGCCATGAATAGCTTCAACGCCAAATCCTCGCTTGCCGTCGCAGGCAAGTCCTACCAGATCTTCCGGCTCGATTCGATCGGCGCCGAGCGCCTGAAGAGGCTGCCGTTCTCGTTGAAGATTCTGCTCGAGAACCTGCTGCGCTTCGAGGACGGCGTGACGGTGACCAAGAAGGACATCGAAGCGCTGGCCAACTGGGACGCCAAGGCTGTGCCGAGCGAGGAGATCGCCTATCGCCCCGCGCGCGTGTTGATGCAGGATTTCACCGGCGTTCCGGCGGTGGTCGACCTGGCCGCCATGCGCGAGGCGATGAAGGCGATGGGCGGCGACCCCAATCGCATCAATCCGCTGCAACCGGCTGAGCTAGTGATCGACCACTCGGTGCAGGTCGACAGCTTCGCCTCGCCGCAGGCCTTGCAGTTCAACACCGAGCTCGAGTACTCGCGCAACAAGGAGCGCTACCAGTTCCTCAAGTGGGGCCAGAAGGCGTTCGACAACTTCAAGGTCGTGCCGCCGGAGACCGGCATCGTGCACCAGGTGAACATCGAGTTCCTGGCGCGCGTGGTCTTCGCGCAGGAGAACGGCGGCGTGTTGCAGGCCTACCCCGACACGC
>JAGRBM010000364.1 GCA_020434085.1 Chrysiogenia bacterium
TCGCCCGCGACGCCGACGCGGTGGTAGTGGGCAGCGCGCTCGTGAGCCGCATTGCCGAGCACGGCAAGTCCGCGGATCTCGAAAAAGTCGTCGAGGGCTTCGTGCGCGAGCTACGCCAGGGCGTCGAGCGCGCCGCGAAAAAACGATAAAGCGAGGAAGCTGTTGAGCGGGGAAGAAGACACGCAGATGGAGGTTTCGAAAATGCGGCGCGGGCCGCTCATCGCCGCCATCGCGGCAGGTGCAGTACTGCTCCTTGCCATCGCAGCCTACCTGCTCTCTCCGCGCATCAGCGTTGCAGGGTTCGAAGTCCAGCAGACCCGCGACACCCACTTCAAGTTCTCCCTCAAGCTTGCCATCCAGAATCGCCTGCCCGTGGACATCCGCGTCGATGCCTACGAGTTCTTTCTCGACGTCAACGACGAGCAGCTCGGCCACACCCACCAGAGCGAGCCCACGGAGATCCCCGCATGGGAGACCACCCACGTCACCATCGATGTCGAGGGCTATGAGAAAGACCTTCCCGAGTGGCTCCAGATGGGGCGGCGGATGGCACCGGTCAAGCGTGAGTACGAATACCACTTTCGCGGCTGGGTAAAACTCGGCCGCCCCTTCGGCTTTCACTACAACTTCGATACGCGCGGCAAGTTCCCCGGCTTTGCCATGCCCGACATGGTCTTTGGCAACATCCGGCTGGCCCGGATGGACCTGTTCAACCCCGAGGTCGACCTCGACGTCAAGTTCGTCAATCCCAACGGAATCGGCATCACCCACAAAAACTTCAAGGCCGACGTACTCATCAACGGCATCCCGGTTGGAGTCGTCCAAAAGCCAGAACCTGTTTACTACGAACCGCGCGCCGAGCGCGTCGAGACCTTCCGCTTCAAGATGGAGAGCATGCGCGGCGGTGCAGCGATGGTGCAGGTCTTCCTCTCGGGCGGAGAGATCATGCTGCGCCTCAAGGGCAGCGTGGATGTGAGCATGAAGGGGTACGGAGAATTCCCCTTCGAATTTGACAAAGAAGGACCTGCCCCGATTCAGGCCACAGGGCTCTTTGGCGGGCAGCGACGCGCCCGCTAAGCACGCGGCAGGCGCCTTTGACTCCGGGCCGCGCGGCTACCTAGACTTTTCACGCAATCGATAGCGGGCAAGACACGTGGGCCGCGACGCGAACAAGGCGAGTGCCGGGCGCGCCGGGTGCTTGCGGATTCACCAGGCATCGCATCAGGGGATTGAATGAAGGGCAAGATCAACGGAAACGCTGCGAAGGACGGGCGCGTGCTCGGCGTGCTGACGATGAAGCCCGTCCCCATGCCGGTTCAGTTTACCGTGGAAGAAGTGACGGCGCATCGTCACTTCGATTGCGCCCAGTATGACGAGTGCCTCGACCTGGCGGTCCGGAAAAAATGGGCCAACTTTACCTGCAGGGAATGCCCGATCTGGGACTTTCACAAGAAGAGCCAGGATGATCCCGAATCGGATCCTTCTTCGGGCCTGATCGGCGAGTAAGCCCGCTCAGGTGCGCGGCTCGTCGCCTTCCTCATCCTCTTCAGCATCTTTCTCGCTCTGGGCCTGCTCGCTGGCATTGCGGAAGTTCCGGATCGCTTTTCCAAGGGCTTCGGCCACCTGCGGGATCTTTTTGCCGCCAAAAAACAGCGTCACGATTCCCAGAATCACCACGGCCTCGGTCACACCGATTGTCACGGCTTCCATGAATACTACGGGCTGCGTTTCCATCGGATTGCTCACTTCCTGGGGACGCGGAGCTGGAGTTCCTGCCCCGGCTTGATTGTCCGCCAATCGACCTTCGGATTCCAGGTCTGGAAATCCTGGAATGCGACGCCGTGCTTCTTGGCAATGCCCCACCCGGTATCGCCGCGCCGAACCTTGTATTTCACAGTGGTGAGCTGCGCGGCGATGGCGGCGTCGTCCTTGACGCGCACGCGGGTGGTATCCTTGAAAGCCTCGGCGCTGTCTTCCGGCAAATACACGGTGATCACGTCACCGGGCATGATGCGATTGCCGCCGGGGATCTCGTTCCAGCGCTTGATGTCGCTGATGGTCACTCCGAAGCGCCGCGAAACCGACCAGAGGGAGTCGCCGCGCTCGACCACGTGGAGAAGCTCGGCATAGCCCTTGGGCGTCTTGTATTCCGTGTTCTGCAGCATCCGGCTGGCGCTGGCGAGCCGCGCCGGCGGTTTCTTGGGCTTGGTGCCCGGGCGCACCGGGATCTGGATCGTCTGCCCCGCGCGCAGGTAGCGACCGATCCGGTTGAGGCGCTTAATCGCCCACTGATCGGTCTGATACATGTAGGCGAGCTGCGAGAGGGTCTCGCCCTTTCGCACCTTGTGAGTCAGGAAGGTCCGCGACTTGCCCTTGTTGAGCTTCTCGAAGTTCTCGGCAAAGAGCGCGCTCTTGCCTTTGGGGATGCGCACCTCGTAGTGGCTGCCCTCTGGCGGCGTGAACCAGCGTCGGTAGTGGGGATTTAGGTCGTGGATCGTCTGGTACGACTCGTCCACTGCCTTGGCAAGGATCGCCAGGTCCGTCGAGGGCGGCACTTCCACCGTCTCGTATTCGTAGGCCTCTTCGGGCTCAATTCCCACAAATCCAAAGCGCTCGGGGGCCTTGGCCAGAATCATTGCTGCCAGCATCTTGGGGACGTATTCGCGGGTCTCACTGCGCAGGTAGCGATGGTTGAGCAGCTCCCAGAATGTGGTCACGTTGTAGCGCGCCAGTCCGCGACGGATCTTACCGCCGCCTGCGTTGTAGGCCGCCGCCGCCAGATACCAGCTTCCGAATTCATCGTGCAGGTCGCGCAGGTGGCGTGCCGCCGCGCGGGTGGCCTTGACCGGGTCTCGCCGCTCGTCCGTCCACCAGTTGACGTGCAGGTCGTACATGCGGCCGGTGGCCCGCATGAACTGCCAGGGCCCCACCGCCCGCGCGCGTGAATAGGCGCGCGTGGAAAACCCGCTCTCGATCATGGCCAGGTAAACCAGGTCCCTGGGCACGCCTTCTTCTTCGAGAATTCTCTCGAACATCCCCTGCCAGCGCGGCAGGCGGGCCAGCCACTTGTTGAAATGTTTTTGCCCCTTGCCGGTGAAGTAGAGAATCCAGCGCTCGACATGGGAGTTGAGCAGCATCGGAATGTAGTCGTCGGGCACCTTCTCGCCCTCGGGCGGGATGCCGCGGTAGATGACCAGATCGTCGATCTGCTCACCGAGTTCGGCGTCGGGCTGCGAGAAAAATCCCTCCAGCCGCGACAGGATCTGCTCGTTCTCTTCCGGGGTGACCTCGGGCAAGTCACTGGGAAGATCCGGGATGAGCTCCAGCTCCCCGGCCATGGCCTCGTTGATCTCGCCCTGGTCCTCTTCGGTGGAGACCTCCGCAGCCGCCGCCTCCGCGGAATCGGCCTCATCGGCTGCTTCTGCTTCCGTGATCGCGCCGGGTTCGCCTGTAGCGGCCTGTGCAACGGCATCCCCGGCAACAGGGCACTCACAGGGGCAATCGGGACAGCCGAAAACCCCGGCGCAGGCGCTCAGATTCAGGACAAGACACAGGCAGACAAAAGTTCGAAAGTTCAGCATTCAGTTGGTCTCAGGAGTAGCTCTGGCGGCAGGATCGATTCTTCGAGGATGTTTCCGGGAGCCGCCGCGATCGGTCCGGCCCCTCTGGCGCCCTGGATGCCCTCACCCAGATGGCAAGTTTGCCATTCTAGCGGCGGGACAAGTGGGAAGCAAAAACAGCGCCTGCGGGGCTGCAACGGGCTCGCGAAGGGGCTATCCTCCGCCGCGCAATGACGAATGCCGCACACAACAGCCTGCTCAACCTCGAATGGCCCACCCTACTGGGGCGCCTGGCCGAGCTGACCCAGACCGACGAGGGCGCGCGCCGCGCCGCCGGCCTGCCCATCGACCTGGCCCCCGACGAGATCCGCGCCTCGCTCACGCTGGTGACCGAGGCCATGCACCTGCTCGCTTCGGGAGCGGCGCCGGGGCTCTCGGGTGCCGCGCCACTCGACACCGAGCTCGGACGCGCCCGCCGCGGCGCCACGCTTGAGGGCGAAGACCTCTGGCGCATTCTTCAGAGCGAGCGCATCGCCTGCGAGGCGCACGAGACGATCACCGCAATGGCCGGCGAAGTGCCCGCACTTGCGACGCGCGCCCAGGAGCTGGGTATCAGCCGCGATTTCATTTCCCGTCTGGAACGCTCGGTCGATGCCGAGGGTGAGATTCTCGATACCGCCAGCGCCACGCTATCGGGCCTGCGACGTGACGTGCGAGGCCGCGCCGACGGTATTCGCCGCCGCATCGAGGGGATCCTCAGCGATGAAAAATACCAGTCCTTCCTGCAGGATGACTTCTGGACCCTGCGAGAGAACCGCTACGTCGTCCCCCTGAAAATGGGTGCGCAGGCCCAGATCGACGGCATCGTCCACGACACCTCGAACACCGGGCACACCGTGTTTCTCGAACCGCGCGAGATCATCGACGCCAACAACCGCCTCAAGATGGCCGAGAGCGAGCTCGCCGAGGAAGAGCTGCGCGTGCGGCAGGAACTCTCTGACCGAGTGCGCGCCCGCGCCGACGAAATCGAGTCCGGCGCGAAGTTCCTGCTGGAGTTTGACGTGCTGCTGGCCAAGGGGCGGCTCTGCATCGCCCTGGACGCCCACGCACCCGAGCTTTCCGAGAGCGGCGCGCTGGAGCTGCGCGGCCTGGGTCACCCGCTCCTGCTGCTCGATCAGGACAAGGTCATCACCAACGACGTGAAGGTCGGGAGTGATTCGCACCTGCTGGTTGTCTCGGGTCCCAATGCAGGCGGCAAGACGGTGCTGCTCAAGTCCTTGGCGCTGGCGGCGCTCATGGTCAAAGCCGGCCTGCCCATCGCCGCCGAGGAAGGATCGCGCATTCCGGTCTATGACCGGGTCTTTGCCGACATTGGCGACGCCCAGTCGCTCGCCGCGCATCTTTCGAGCTTTACCGGCCACCTCACCCAGATCACCCACATCCTCGCCGAGGTCAGCCCCCATTCGCTGGTCATTCTCGACGAAGTGATGAGCGGCACCGCCCCCACCGAGGGCGCGGCCCTGGCGCGCGCGCTGCTCGAGCACTTCGCGGCGAAGGCGGGCCTGGTGGTCGCGTCGACCCACTACGATGAAGTCAAAGCCATGGCCGAGAGCGATGAGCGCCACGTGGGGCTCTCGATGGCGATCGACCCCACGACGCTGCGTCCGACCTATCACGTGCAGGAAGGCGCCGCCGCCCGCTCGCTGGCCTTTGAAGCCGCCCGGCAGATCGGCCTTCCCGCCGATGTGCTCGAGCGCGCGCGCGAGCTGTTGAGCCCTGAAAAGCGCGAGGAGTTCACCCAGCTCGAGCGCCTTGAAGCCGAGGCCCGCCGCATCGAAAGCGTGCGCAAACAGAGCGAGACTCAGCTTGCCGAGGCCAACCGCAAGAAGCGCGACTATGAGGCGAAGCTCGAAAAGCTCAAGGAGCGAGGCGACAAGGCGATCCTTTCCGAGGCACAGGCCCTGCGCGAGGAGATCTCGGCGGCTCGTGCGGCCCTGCGGCAGGTGCGTCGCGCAATCCGCATGGGCTCTGCTGCAGAGGGCGAAGACGCCCTTGCCGGCGCGCTCGAGCGTGCTGAGCAGCTCGCCGATTCGGCGAAGACTGAAGAGAGCGGCGGCGGAGAGCGCGTCGACTGGTCACAGGCCAGTATCGGCGATCCGGTACGTCTTGCCGGCACCACCCAGGCGGGGACGCTGGTGGAGCTTCCCGATTCGCGCGGGCGCGCCCGCGTCGAAGTCGGCGGAAACCGCATGGTGGTCGATGCCGCGCGCCTGGAAGCCGCCAGCGCGCCACGCAAGGCGCCCGAGGTGCTCACCACCGCGGGCGTCGTCTACGAAACGCCCCAGGGCAGCGCGCGCACCCTGGACCTTCGCGGCGAGCGCGAGGAAGAGGCGCTCGAATCGCTGACCCGCTTCCTCGACCAGGCCGTGCTATCCAACCTCAACGAAGTCATCGTCATTCACGGCCACGGCGAGGGCATTCTCAAGCGGGCGGTGCGCGAGCAGCTCAAGCGCTCACCCTATGTTTCCGACTTCCGCCCGGGAGGCCGCGGCGAGGGAGGCGACGGCGTTTCCGTCGTGACGCTTCGAGCCTCCTGATCTCTTTGCCAAGCTCCAAAGAAAAAGCCCCCCACCGGAAGGTGGAGGGCTTTTTTGATTGTCTGAGTCGGCGCCTTATTCGGGCTTCTTCTCTTCCTCGGCGGGAGCTTCCTCGGCACTTGCCTCTGCGGCGGGTGCTTCGGTCACTTCGGCCTCGGCCTGCGTGGCGGGCGCAGCTTCGACTTCCTCGGTCGCTTCGGTGCTGGCTGCTGCTTCTTCAGCGGCGGCTTCGACCTTGGCATCCTCGGCGGCTTCCTTTTTGGTGGAAGGCTTAGAAGCGGCACTCTGCGTTTTCTTCGGAGCGCCGCGCTTCTTCTTGCTGCTCTTGGGAAGCGCTTCTTCAACGAATTCCACGCGGGCCAGCGGAGCGTTGTCGCCCTTGCGGAAGCCCAGCTTGATGATGCGGGTGTAGCCGCCCTCACGCTCGGCATAGCGCGGCGCAATCGTGTCGAAGAGCTTCGACACGCTGTTGCGGCTGCGCAGGCGGTCATAGGCGCGGCGGCGCTGCGTGTGCTCCACGACGCCGGTGTCGGCAACACCTTCCTTGCCGAGCGTCACGATGCGGTCGGCATGGCGGCGCAGTTCCTTCGCCTTGGTTTCGGTGGTGGTGATCGCCTCATGCTCAATCAGCGAATTGAGCATGTTGCGCCACATGGCCTTGCGGTGGCTCGAAGTACGGCCAAATTTACTTACGTCTCTACGATGTCGCATGACAATGCTCCCGGGGGAATCCGTCCCCCAAATAATCAGTCGAGCTTGGAGCTCGGGGGCATCCAGCCCTCAGTCTTCATGCCGAGACCCAGATGCATCTCGCCCAAAATTTCCTTGATCTCGTTGAGCGACTTGCGACCGAAATTCTTCGTCTTGAGCATTTCGGCTTCGGTGCGCTGAACGAGTTCGCCAATGTAGCGAATGTTCGCGTTCTTGAGGCAGTTGGCACTGCGGACGCTGAGTTCGAGCTCATCGACGCTCTTCGAGAGGCTCTCGTTGAGGCGCTGCTGCTCTTCATCGGCGGCCACGTCGGTGCCGGCCACGGCGCCGAGCTGCTGCACGGCGGGCTCGGCCTGTTCTTCAAAGTTGATGAAGACCTGAACCTGTTCCTTCATGATCTTCGCGGCGTAGGCGATCGCGTCCTCGGGCTTGACGGTGCCGTTGGTCCAGATCTCGACAGTGAGCTTGTCATAGTCGGTGCGCTGGCCCACGCGGGCGTTGGAGACCTGATAGTTGACCTTGCGGATCGGGCTGAAGGCCGCGTCCATGGGGACGGTGTCCACCGGGGCACCTTCATCGCGGTTGCGCTCGGCCGGGACGTAGCCCTTGCCCATCTTCACGGTGGCGCGAAGCTTGAGCGAGGCCGAGTCCGAGAGGGTCGCGATGTGCAGGTCGGGGTTGAGGATCTCCACGCCCGAGGGCACGGTAAAGTCACCGGCCGTCACGTTGCCCGGGCCGCTCTTGTTGAGCGAAATTTCGACAGGGCCTTCGCCTTCCAGGCGGATCAGCACGTCCTTGAAGTTCAGGATCACCTCGGCGACGTCTTCCTTGACGCCCGGGATGGTCGAGAACTCGTGCTTGACGCCGTCGATCTGCACCGCACTGATGGCCGCGCCCTGGAGCGAGGAAAGCAGAATGCGACGGAGGCTGTTCCCCAGCGTAATGCCGTAGCCACGCTCCAGCGGTTCGACGACGAACTTGCCGTAGTCGCTGCCCGCTTCTTCAGCTTCGAGCTTGTTGGGCTTAATCAGATCACGCCAATTTTTAAACATAGAAACTACCTCCAGCATGGCGCGAACCATGAAGATCCGCGCCTCGCTATCAATCCGGATTACTTCGAGTAGAGCTCGACGATGAGCTGCTCACGGACTTCGCGCACCGGGAGCGGAAGCTCGTCGCGTGCCGGATGGGCCTTGACCACACCAGCGAACTCTTCCTTGAGCTGGTCGAGCCAGGGAACGACGCCCACCTGCTCGCCGATCTCGATGGCGCGAGCAACGTCCGGGTTCTTCTTCGCCTTGGCGCTCAGTTCGATACGGTCACCGACGTCCACCTTATAGGAGGCGATGTCGACCTTGTGACCGTTCACGCGCACGTGACCGTGGGCGATCATCTGGCGCGCATGCTGGCGCGAGTTGGCGTAGTTGAGCCGGTAGAGCGTGTTGTCGAGCCGGGCCTCGAGCAGACGCAGCAGGTTCTCGCCGGTCACACCCTTCATGCGGTGCGCCTCGTGGAACGTGCGACGGAACTGCTTCTCGAGCAGGCCGTAGATGCGCTTGACCTTCTGCTTCTCGCGAAGCTGAACGCCATAGTCCGAGGTCTTCTTGCGGCCCTGACCGTGCTGGCCCGGGGGATAGGGACGGCGTTCGAGAACGCGCGCGCCCTTGCGTGAGAGACCGATACCTTCCCGGCGGGAAAGTCGTGCAATGCTTCCTGTATAACGTGCCACTTCTCTTCGTCCTTACGTGAGGGTAGTCCCCTGCCCGATTAAACCCGACGCCGCTTGCTGGGGCGGCAGCCGTTGTGGGGCAGCGGAGTGACGTCCTTGATCATGGTGACGCGAATGCCGATGGCCTGGATGGCGCGAAGCGCGGCTTCACGACCCGAGCCAGGGCCCTTGACGCGAACTTCGGCCGAGCGCATGCCGCGGTCCATGGCCTTCTTGGCGGCGGTTTCGGCTGCGACGGTCGCTGCGAAGGGAGTCGACTTGCGCGCGCCCTTGAAGCCCGAAGCACCGGCCGTCGACCAGGCGATGGCGTTGCCCTTGGGATCGGTCACCGTGATGATCGTGTTGTTGAACGTCGCCTTGATGTGAAAGATGCCGGTCTCGACGGGCGGCTTGCCCGCGCGACGACGAACACCCTTCGCCGGAGCTGTCTGCTCCTGGCTCTGTTCTTCGGCTTCTGGCGTGGTCTCTTCTGCCATTTCCAATGCCTTTCTCAAGCAATGCCTGGTCCGACGCGGACCGGGCCGAGTGCTCTCTTACTTCGTCGCCTTCTTCTTGCCGGCGATGGTCTTGCTCGGGCCCTTGCGGGTGCGCGCGTTGGTGTGGGTGCGCTGGCCGCGAACCGGAAGGCCGCGACGATGACGCAGGCCGCGATAGCAACCCAGGTCCATCAGACGCTTGATGTTCATGGAGATCTCACGACGGAGATCACCCTCCAGCGTGTACTGGCCTTCAAGGATCTGACGAATGTTGGAAACGTCGACTTCCGTCAGATCATCGCTGCGAAGGGCGGGATCAACTCCCGACTTCTCAAGGATGTCCGCGGCAGTCTTGTTGCCGATTCCATAAATGTAAGTCAGCGCGACTCTCATCGGCTTGTTACGTGGAAGGTCTACACCGGCGATACGTGCCATAACCGTAAAACTCCTGGGCCTAGCCCTGCACCTGCTTGTGGCGCGGGTTGGCCGAACAAATCACGCGGACTTTGCCGCTTCGCTTAATGACTTTGCACTTGTCGCACATCTTGCGAACTGAGGCCCGAACTTTCATGGCCTGCTCCTACTTCTCGCGGTAGGTGATCCGCCCACGAGAAAGATCGTAGGGGGACAGCTCTACCGTCACCTTGTCACCCGGGAGAATCTTGATGAAATACTTGCGCATCTTCCCGGAGATATGCGCGAGCACCTTGTGTCCGTTATCGAGTTCGACTCGAAACATGGCGTTGGGCAGTGGCTCAACCACCGTTCCCTGCACCTGAATCATGTCTTCTTTCGACATTCTTTCCTTCTGCTTCCGATTCCTGCCCGCCCCTAGAGCGTGGTCAGGATCTCCGTGCGGTCTTCCAGAATGGCGATCGCATGTTCAAAATGGGCCGAGGGCTTGCGGTCCTTCGTAACAACCGTCCAGCCATCGTCCAATGTTTCCACTTCGGCCGTGCCCAGGTTGATCATCGGCTCCAGGCACAGAACCATCCCCGGACGGATGCGCAGGCCCTTGCCCTTGCGTCCGAAGTTGGGGACCTGGGGCGGCTCGTGCAGTTCGCGCCCGATGCCGTGCCCCACATACTCACGAACGACGCCGTAGCCAAGCCCCTCGCAGTAGCTCTGAACGGCGAAGCCGATGTCCTCGAGACGGTTTTCCGGTCGTGCCTGCTCGATGCCCAGCGCCAGCGATTTCTGGGTGGCATCCATGAGCTTCTGCACTTCCGCGGAGACCTCACCCACCGGAACGGTGGTGGCCGAGTCGGCAAAGAAGCCGTCGAGCTTCACACCGAAATCGACGCTGATGATGTCTCCGTCCTTGAGCGGGCGATCATTGGGGATTCCGTGGACGACTTCCTCGTTGACCGAGGTGCAAAGCGTGCCGGGAAACCCGTGATAACCCTTGAACGCGGGGACCGCACCGGCCTCAAGCGTCCATTTCTCCGCCAGTTCATCGAGATCGAGCGTTGTCATCCCGGGCTTGGCCGCCTCGGTCAGACGAGCGAGGATTTCCGCGACGATCCTGCCGGCGCGTCGAATCTTCTCCACTTCGTCTTTTGTCTTCAGCTCGATCACTTGAACTACTCTTCACTGCTCCCGAATGTTTTACTTGTAACATGCGGGAATTCTTCGCTTTTCAGGCAAGCGCCTCTTTGAGCCGCTTGGTAATCTGGTCAACCGCACCCACGCCCTCGACGTCGCGAACGATGCCCTGCTTGCCGTAGAAATCAATCAGCGGGGCCGTCTGGTCTCGGTAGACCTCAAGGCGCTTGAGCACGGTCTCTTCGGTGTCGTCGTCGCGCTGGTAGAGCTCGCCGCCGCACTTGTCACAGACCCCGTCCTTGGTGGGGGGGTCGAACTTCACATGATAGGTCGCACCACACTCGCGGCACATGCGCCGACCGGTGATGCGCGCGACGATCTCATCGTCGGGAACGATGAAGTTGACCACGCGCTCGATCTTGCGGCCCGCGCCCTCGAGCATGTGACCAAGGGCGTCGGCCTGGGCCACCGTGCGGGGGAAACCATCCAGGATGAAGCCCTTGGCGGCGTCATCCTCGCTCAGGCGGTCCTTGACGATGCCGATGATGACTTCGTCGGGAACCAGGTCGCCGGCGTCCATGAACTGCTTGGCCTTGAGGCCCAGCTCGGTACCCTCGCGAACGGCTCCGCGCAGGATGTCGCCCGTCGAGATCTGCGGGATTCCCAGCTCATCGGTGAGCCGCTGGGCCTGGGTGCCCTTCCCGCCTCCTGGCGGTCCCATCAGAATGAGGTCATTGCGTTCCACAGTCACGATCCTCAGGCTCCGCGACGCGAACCGCGCACCGCGCGACCGCCGCCGAAGAAGCCCTCATAGCTTCTCGAAATCATGTGGGTCTCGATCTGCTGCGCCGTATCGAGGGCCACGCCCACGACAATCAGCAGTCCCGTGCCGCCGAAGTAGAAGGGAACACCCATCTGCGTGGAGAGCACCGAGGGAAGCAGGCAGACCGCCACCAGGTAAATCGCGCCAAGCAGGGTCAGGCGCGTGAGAATCCGGTCGATATATTCGGCGGTGCGATGGCCCGGACGGATGCCCGGAACAAAACCACCGTTGCGACGCAGGTTGTCGGCCACGTCGAGCGGGTCAAAGGTGATCGCCGTATAGAAGTAGGCGAACAGCACGATCATGGTGCCGTAGACGATCTCATAGACGAAGTAGCCACCGCCAGGCTGGAAATAGGCCGCCACGCGGTTGAGCATGTGGGCCAGCCAGTAGTAGGCGTCAACGGCGACACCGGCGTTGGCCGGTGCCTCGCCCATGCCCTGGGTCATCTGCGCAAGCGTCGGGATGAAGAACATCAGCGAGCTGGCAAAAATGGGCGGAATCACGCCGGCGGTGTTCAGGCGCAGCGGCAGGTAGCTCTGCTGACCCTGTACCATGCGGCGCCCCTGCATTCGCTGGGGATACTGCACAGGGATGCGCCTGTGGGCGCGCTCCATCCAGATGATGAACACCAGAACTCCCAGCATCCCGATTCCCAGAAGGAAGAGGGTGAAGGGCTGGATCTCCCCAGCATCAATGGCCGAGTAGGTGTTCGAAATCGCCGCGGGAACGCGCGCGATAATACCTGCGAAAATGATCAGCGAGATGCCGTTGCCGATGCCGCGTTCGGTAATCTGCTCACCGATCCACATCAGCAGCGCCGTGCCGCTTGTGAGCGTGACAATCGAAATGGCGCGGAAGCCCCACCCCGGGTTCGTCACGATCGGACGGCCAAGCGGATCGGTCAGCGATTCAAGACCACGCGCCATCACCGCCGCCTGCACCAGGCAAAGACCGATGGTGGCGTAACGGGTGTACTGCGTGATGCGGCGACGACCCAGCTCGCCTTCCTTCTGGATCTCCTCAAGGGGCTTGAACACCTTGACCAGAAGCTGGAAGACGATGGACGCCGTAATGTAGGGCATGATTCCCAGTGCAAAGACCGAGAACTGCTCAAGCGCGCCACCCGAGAACAGGTTGAACAGGCTCAGGATCGTTCCCTTGGCACCCTCGAAAAAGGCGGCAAGCGCTTCCTTGTCCACGCCGGGGGTGGGAACCACCACGCCAAGGCGATAGACCAGAAGCATCACGACGGTGAAGCCGATCCGGCGTTGCACCTCCGAGAGGCGCGGGCTGGTTTGGGGTCGCTGAGCCATTACTTACCTACTACCACTTGCTGCTTAGGCCGAAGCCTCGCTGCTGGAGCCCTCTTTGGCGATGAACGGGGGAATGATCTCCACGCTGCCGCCGGCCGACTCGATCTTCTTGCGAGCGGCTTCCGAGATATGATCCACCTTGAGGTTGATCGCACGGTCGATTTCACCATTGGCCAGCACCTTCACCGGACGATTCTCGGTGGAGATGACCTTGGCCGCGCAGAGCGTGGCGCGATCAACCGTGGCGCCCGCTTCGAAGCGACGAAGCTGGTCCAGGTTGACTTCCTGCACGCGCACGCGGTTGCGCGAGACGAAACCGCGCTTGGGAAGACGGCGAATCAGGGGATTCTGACCGCCTTCGTAGGCGCGCTTGCCGCCCGAACCGGCACGCTGGCCGGCGCCCTTGTGGCCGCGGCACGAGGTCTTGCCGTGTCCCGAACCCGGGCCACGACCGACACGCTTGCGAGATTTCTTGGCGCCCTTGGCCGGACGCAGGTCGCTGAGCTTCATTTCGATTCCTCGACGATCTCCACCAGGTGGAAGACCTTGTTAACCATCCCACGGATAGAGGGAGTGTCTTCACGTTCAACTTCATGACGAATGCGACGCAGCCCAAGGCCGCGAAGGCTCTCGCGCTGGCGCTGGGTGCAGCCGGCCTTACTGCCGGTCTGACGAATTCGAATGGTCTTGCCTGCCATCTGTAGCGTCTCCAGTTCCTACGGTTACTCGGCGCTTGCGGAGCCCTTGGGCTCTTCGGCGTCGCGGCTGCGCATGGCATCCACTTCTTCGCGGCTGCGAAGCTGATTGAGGCCATCCATGGTCGCGCGAACAACATTGTGCGGGTTGTTCGTGCCGTGGCACTTGGCGAAGATGTCACGCACGCCGGCTGCTTCAAGAATGGCGCGCGCGGCGCCACCGGCGATCACGCCCGTTCCGGGCGAGGCCGGGCTCATGAACACGAGACCGGCGCCGTAGTGACCGTGCACTTCGTGCGGGATGGTTCCATTGACAACGGCAATGGGGCGCATCTCACGACGGGCCTTCTCGATTCCCTTCTTGATGGCGTCGGGGACTTCCTTGGCCTTGCCCTTGGCGACGCCGACCTTGCCGTTGCCGTCACCGACGACGACCAGGGCCGAGAAGCTGAAACGACGACCGCCCTTCACAACTTTCGCATTACGCGCGATGTGAATGACCTTGTCGATGAATTCGCTGTTTTCCTGCTGATAAGCCATGAGAGTCCTTCCAATCAGAACGCGAGTCCGCCCTCGCGGATCGCTTCGGCCAAGGCCTTCACTACGCCGTGGTAGCGGTAGCCACCACGATCAAACACGGCCTGCTCAACCTTGAGCGCCTTGGCCTTCTCTGCCAGGACCGAACCGACGGCCTTGGCCTGTTCCATGCCGCCCTTGAGGTTCTGCGAGCGAACCTCCTTGCTCAGGGTCGACACGGTGCCCAGGCAACGACCCGACTGGTCGTCGATGATCTGGGCATAAAGATGCTTGTTGGAGCGAAACACGCAGATGCGCGGACGCTCGGGGGAACCAGCGACCACACGGCGAATTCGCCGGTGACGCATCTGCCTGCTTTCAGTTCTGGTACGAATCTTGGCCATGAGCCTATCCTCGCCGGCTGATTACTTGCCGGCCTTCTTGCCTTCTTTGCGGCGAACCTGTTCGCCAGCGTAACGGACACCCTTGCCCTTGTAGGGCTCGACCGGGCGGTAGGCGCGAATTTCAGCCGCCGCCTGTCCGAGCTTCTGCTTGTCGATGCTGCTGAGCACGATCTGCGTGGGCTGCGGGGTCTGGGCCTCGACTCCCTCGGGCAGCGCGTAGGCCACCGGGTGGGAGAAACCAAGCGAGAGGTTGACCACCTTGCCCTTGGCCTCGGCGCGATAACCGACGCCGGTGATGTCCAGCACGCGCTGGAAACCCTCGGAGACGCCGTGCACCATATTCTTCACGAGCGCCGAGGAGGTTCCCCAGAACGCGCGCTGCTTGCCGTCGTTCGGCTTGGCCACTTCCACCTGGATGTGGTCACCGACCGAGATCTTCACGCACGCGGGAAGCCGCTGCTGGAGCTCGCCCTTGGGGCCCTTCACCGTGACCAAGTCACCGCTGACGGAGACGTTCACGCCGCTTGGCACCGCGATTTGCTGTCGTCCAATTCGTGACATGCCTAAATTCCTACCAAACCTCGCAGAGGACTTCGCCCCCGACGTTCTGTGCGCGTGCCTCGGCGTCAGTGACCAGTCCGCGCGATGTCGAGACAATCGCGTAGCCAAGGCCATTGAGGACCGGCTCCAGGTCGGTCGCGCCGCGGTATACCCGACGGCCTGGACGGCTGACGCGGCGAATGCCGTGCAGTACCGGTCCACCGTTGGGGGTGTAACGCATGGTGACGTGGAAGACGCTTCCCGGGCCTTCCTGCTGCTCTGAATACTCGTTGATGAATCCCTCACGCTGAAGGATGTCAAGAATCGAGCGCTTGATCCGGGAGCTGGGAATGACCAGCGTCTGCTTCCGGGCCCTGGCGGCATTGCGCAGCCGCGTCAGGCAATCTGAGATCGGATCGTGCATCATGGGTCCAGTACCTCCCCGCCCCTACCAGCTCGCCTTAATGACACCCGGGATTTTGCCCTCGAGTGCATTCTTGCGGAAACAGAGGCGGCACATGTCGAACTTACGAAGGTAGCCGCGAGGGCGACCGCACAGGGGGCAGCGGTTGTACTGCCGAACCTGGAATTTCTGCGGGCGCGTGGCCTTCACTTTGAGTGCTGTACGAGCCATGTCTTTCTCGCTTCTCCTACTTGCGGAAGGGCATACCCAGCTTTGTCAGCAGGGCACGGCCTTCCTCGTCGGTCCGGGCTGAAGTCACAAATGTGATGTTCAGGCCTTTGATCCGGTCGATCTTGTCGTAATCGATTTCCGGAAAGATGATTTGTTCGCGGACGCCCATGGTGAAATTACCACGGCCATCGAATCCGCGCGGCGAAACCCCACGGAAGTCACGCACCCGGGGGAGCGAGACGTTGATCAGACGATCGAAGAATTCCCACATCATGTTGCGACGCAGGGTCACCATCACGCCGATCGGGCTGCCCTCGCGAAGCTTGAAGTTCGCGATGGACTTGCGGGCGCGGGTGACGACCGGACGCTGACCGGAGATCGCTGCCAGTTCGGCGGCGGCACCTTCGATCACCTTGGTGTTGCTGCCCGCATCGCTCAGACCGCCAAGACCCATGTTCAGTACCACGCGGCTGAGCCCGGGCACCTGCATGGTGTTCTTGAATCCGAACTCTTCCTTGAGCGCGGGAACGATCTCGCTGCGATACTGGAGAAGCATGCGCGGGGGCGCGCCCTTCTCGTGGCCGGTATCGCCGGTGATCCCCGCTGTCAGTTCGACTTTCTTTGCCATCTTCCTGCGGTCCTTTAGTTATCGAGCAGTGCGCCGGATTTCTTTGCGTACCGGCGCCGCGTGCCATCTTCCTGAACCCGGAACTCAACGCGCGTGGGCACGTCTTTCTCGGGGTCAAGAACCATCACGTTCGAAAGGTCGATCGGAGCCTCGCGCTCGACAATCCCGCCCTGGGGAGCCGTCTGCGAGGGCTTCTGATGCTTCTTGATCATGCGGACATTCTCGACCACCACGCGCCCCTTCTTCGGGAGCACGCGGATGACCTTTCCGCGTTTGCCTTTGTCCGCGCCGGCGACGACCACAACGGTGTCACCCTTCTTCACGCGGAGCTTCTGAAACTTGAGGTTCTGCGACATGACTACAGTCCCTGGCCTCTGTTTAGAGGACCTCCGGTGCGAGCGATACAATCTTCATGTAATTGCGGGCACGCAGTTCACGGGCGACCGGGCCGAAAATACGGGTTCCGATCGGCTCGCCGTCCTTGTTGATCAGCACCGCGGCGCTGTCATCAAAACGGATGAATGTTCCATCGGGTCGGCCATTGGCCTTGCGGGTGCGCACCACGACGGCACGAACCACATCACCCTTCTTTACCTTGCTCTGGGGCAGCGCTTCCTTGACCGAGGCGACGAAGATGTCGCCAAGTCCGGCGTAGCGCCGCCGACTGCCGCCGAGCACCTTGATGCACTGGATGCGCTTGGCACCCGAGTTGTCTGCGACGACAAGCTGGCTCTCTACCTGAATCATGCTCTTGGGCCTCCGGCTCCGTAATGGGCCTAATTAGACCTTGGCTCGCTCGACCACGCGGCTCAGGCGCCAGCGCTTGGTCTTGCTCAGCGGACGGGTCTCGACGATCTCCACGCGATCACCAATCTGACAGGTGTTCTCTTCGTCGTGGGCGGTGTACTTCTTGTTGCGACGCACGTACTTCTTGTAGACCGGGTGCGGAATGAGCAACGTCACACCGACCACAACGGTCTTGTCCATCTTGTTCGAGAGCACCTGCCCCACCTGGGTGCGCGGCGCCTTGCGAGTGTCTTCACTGGTCTGCGGCATCGTCATCTACCTGCTCGCCCTTTCAGGCTTCGGTTGCGCCCTGGTTTTGGGCGGGCTTGCTGCGCTCGTTGAGCACCGTCTTGAGACGGGCGATCGTCCTGCGAACATTTCCGTAAAGCGCCGTGTTCTCGATTCGTTCGGTGGCGCTGCGCAGCCGGAGCCGGAAGAGCTCGTCGACCCGGTCGCTGAGCTGCTGCTTGAGTTCCTCGTCGGAGAGGTTGCGGATTTCCGTGATTTTCATTCCAGTCCCTCCGATCGTTCGATCACGCGGGTCTTGATCGGGAGTTTGAAGGCCGCCAGGCGAAGTGCCTCTTTGGCGAGCTCGGGATCCACACCTTCCATTTCGTAGAGGATGCGACCGGGCTTGACGACGGCGACCCAGAATTCCGGGGCGCCCTTGCCCTTACCCATGCGGACTTCAAGGGGCTTCTTGGTGATCGGCTTGTCCGGGAAGATCCGGATCCAAACCTTGCCGCCACGCTTCACCTTGCGGGTGATGGCGATACGGGCCGCTTCGATCTGGCGCGAGGTGATCTTGCCGGACTCCACCGCCTGGATCCCGATTTCCCCGAAAGAAAGCTCGGAACCACGGTGGGCCTTGCCACGGACGTGGCCCTTTTGCACCTTGCGGTATCGCGGTCGTGCTGGAAGCAACATTGCTCGTTATCTCCTGGTCTCTAGCTCTCAGGACGCCGCAGCGGCCTCGGTTTCGGCGGTCACACTCGAAGTGGAGCTGTCGCCGCGTGCGCGCTCGGGGAGGATGTCACCCTTGTAGAGCCACACCTTCACACCGATAACGCCGTAAGTGGTGCGCGCCTCGGCAGTGCCGTAGTCGATGTCCGCACGGAGGGTGTGCAGGGGAACACGTCCCTCGCGATACCATTCCTTGCGGCCCATCTCGGCGCCGCCCAGACGGCCGGCGCAACGAACCTTGATTCCCTTCGCACCCAGGCGAAGCGAGGTGGTCACCGATTTCTTCATCGCGCGACGGAAGGCCACGCGGCGCTCGAGCTGGAGGGCGATGTTCTCGGCCACAAGCTGGGCGTCAAGTTCGGGACGGCGCACCTCAACGATGTTGATGAACAGCTCGGTCTTGGTCAGCTTCTGCAGGTCCTTCTTGAGGGACTCCACATCGCTGCCGCGCTTGCCGATGATCAGACCCGGGCGCGCCGCATGGATGTTGATCTTGGCCTTCTTTGCCGCACGCTCGATCTCGATCCGCGAGATTCCCGCCGGATAGAGCTTCTTCTTGATGTGCTTGCGAATGGCCAGGTCCTCATGCAGGAACTGGGAATACTGCTTCTCGGAGAACCAGCGCGACTGCCAGGTGCGAATGACACCGAGCCGGAATCCGTTGGGATGTACTTTTTGACCCATACCGAACCTTCTCTCTTACTTCTCGTCGTCGACCACCACAGTGATGTGGCTGGTGCGGTGAAGCAGCGGGCTGGCGCTGCCGTGAGCGCGGGTAAGCCAGCGCTTCATCGTGGGACCTTCATCGACGAAGATCTTCTTCACATGGAGCTGATCGACGTCGCTACCATGCAGCTCTGCAGCGTTGGCGGCAGCCGAGCGGACGATCTTGTCGATGACCGGGGCCGCGGCCTTGCGGGTGAGCGCAAGCTGGGCAATCGCCTCGGGCACCGGCTTGCCGCGAACCAGGTCCGCTACCAGCCGGGCTTTACGCGGCGTGATTTTCGCAAATCGCAGTACGGCGCGTGATTCCATGGCGTTTACTTCTTGCCTTTCTTGCCGCCGGCGTGACCGTAGTAGGTGCGCGTCGGGGAGAACTCACCGAGTTTGTGGCCGACCATATTCTCGGTCACAAACAGGGGAACAAACTTCTTGCCGTTGTGGATCAGGAACTGCACACCGACAAAGTCGGGAGTGATCGTGGAACGACGACTCCAGGTCTTGATCGGCTTGGTGTTGTTCGCCGCGCGGGCGGTGTCCACCTTCTTCTCAAGGTGTCCGTCGATGAACGGACCTTTTTTAACGCTTCTAGGCATTTAACGAACTCCCTTGGGCCGGCGACGCAGAATGTAGCCGTCGGTGCGCTTGTTGCTGCGCGTCTTCTTGCCCTTGGTCTGCCAGCCCCACGGGGAAACCGGATGCGGGTTACCCTGAGAGGACTTGCCTTCACCACCGCCGTGGGGGTGATCGACCGGATTCATAACCACGCCGCGAACGTGCGGGCGGCGTCCCTGCCAGCGCGAGCGGCCGGCCTTACCAATCGAGAGGTTGCTGTGATCGGCGTTGCCGACCTGGCCGATGGTGGCGCTGCAGCGGGCCAGGACGCGGCGGATTTCACCGGAGGGCATGCGAATGATCGCGTAACCCTTGTCCTTGCCCAGAAGCTGCGCCGAGCTGCCGGCACTGCGCACGAGCTGTCCACCCTTGCCGAGCTTGAGCTCGATGTTGTGGATGGTCGTGCCGTCGGGAATCTTCTCGAGCGGGATGGCGTTGCCCACCAGGATGTCGGCCTCGGGTCCCGACATCAGGGTCTGCCCCACCTTCACGCCGACCGGCGCGAGGATGTAACGCTTCTCGCCATCCACATAGTGGAGCAGCGCGATGTTCGCCGTGCGATTGGGATCGTATTCGATCGCCGCAACGCGGGCGGGCACGCCGTGCTTGTTGCGACGGAAATCGATCTGACGGTAACGACGCTTGTGGCCTCCGCCGCGGAAACGCGAGGTGGTCACGCCACGCTTGTTGCGGCCGGCGGTCGTGTCGATTCCCTTGGTCAGCCGACGCTCAGGCTTCTTGTCGGAGAGTTCCGTGAAGTCCAGCGTGGTTTGGAACCGGCGACCTGCACTGGTCGGTTTGTACTTTTTCACTGCCATGGTAACTGCGCTCCTGATCCGTTGGGCCGTTTACAGTGCGAGCAGGTCGAGCTCGCTGCCGGGGGCCAGACGGACGATCGCTTTCTTCCAGTTCGGACGCTTGTAGGTGTTCATTCCGCGGCGCTTGCGCTTGCCGGCGACCAGCAGGGTGCGGACATCGGCCACCTTCACATTGAAGAGCTCTTCGACGGCGCGGCGAACCTGTACCTTGTTGGCCCACACGGCCACTTCAAAGGCGACCTGGTTGCCGTGGTCCTTGAGGAGCGTCGCCTTCTCGGTGATGAGCGGCTTGACGATGACGTCCTGTGCTACTTTCGACATGACTTACGCTCCTGCCTCAGGCCGCCGCCAGGAAGCCGACCAGCTTCTCCAGCGCGTCCTTTGTAATCACGATCCGCTCGTGCTCGATCAGGTCGATCGGGTTGAGCTGGTCGAGCGTCAGCACGGTCACTTCCGGCAGGTTGCGGGCGCCCAGCTCGAAGTTCTTCGAGCACTGATCCACCAGGAACACCGCGCTGGCCGCTCCGAGCTGGTCGAGGATGCCCTCTACCAGACGGGTCTTCGGCTCGGGAAGCTCCACATCCTTGACCACGATGATCGCGTTCTCACGGGCACGCTCACTGAGCAGGCCGCGAAGGGCTGCCCGGCGCATCTTGCGCGGCATCGCCGCGCTGAACTCGCGCGGGGTCAAATGATGAATCATCGCGCCACCACGCCACAGCGGAGAGCGACGCGAACCGGCGCGGGCACGGCCCGAGCCCTTCTGCTTCCAGGGCTTGGCGCCGCCGCCGCGGGTTTCTGCGCGCCCCTGCGTGGCCTTGGTGCCAAGCCGCGCATTGTTGCGCTGACGGACCACGAGCTGATGCACCGTGGCGGCACTGAAGGGCTGCGCAAAGACGCTTGCCGGCAGTTCCATTTTCTCGATCGAGAGCTGTGCTTTTCCAGCCATCGTTCTTCCTCACACTCCTGGAGCGCTTCCCTTGCGGGAGCTCCTTAGAGCTTGATCTCCACGTCCACGCCGGCCGCCAGGTCGAGCTTCATGAGCGCGTCCACGGTCTGCTGGGTGGGGTCCAAAATATCAAGGAGCCGTTTGTGGGTCCGTATCTCGAACTGCTCACGCGACTTCTTGTCGACGTGCGGCGAACGAAGCACGGTGTAACGCTGAATCCGCGTGGGAAGCGGAATCGGCCCAGAAATACGGGCTCCCGTACGCTTGGCCGTGTCCACGATTTCCCGGGTCGACTGATCCAGGATCTTGTGGTCAAAGGCCTTGAGACGGATTCTGATTTTCTGACTCTGCATGGCTTTCGTACCGCCGTAGTCTCTCTACCGGTGCCCGTGGGCAGCGGTGCTACTCAATAATCTCCGTAACAACGCCGGCTCCGACGGTGCGTCCGCCTTCGCGGATTGCGAAGCGCACGCCGTCTTCCATGGCGATGGGGGTGATGAGTTCTACTTCCATCTGGGCGTTGTCGCCCGGCATGATCATTTCCGTTCCCTCGGGAA
>JAGRBM010000365.1 GCA_020434085.1 Chrysiogenia bacterium
GCTGAACGTGAACGTGACGAACAACATCAACTTCGATGGCACGAATGTCACCGATTCGGTGTTGATTATCAATGAAAACAACTGCGCCGACCCGGTCAACACCGGTGCGACGTTCAGCACCTGCGGCGCCCCGAGCCCGTACGTGCAGGACCCGCAACACGGTGTGTTGGCGGCGACGAACCGGTTGGAGTGGAACCAAGTCCACTTCCCGTACCCGGGCGCGTCCGTCGATGACATCGGTACGGCGTTCTACCCGCTGGTGACGACGCTGCGCATCTCGTCGGTGCGCGCGAACGCTTCGCAGCTGGGTGTGCCGAATGCGGCGACGTTCCCGTCGACGCAGATCACCGCGTTCCTCTCGATCACCGGTCCGACCACGATCGCGATCACCAACAACGTGCTCAACGTTGCGGTGCCGATCCTGGGCCTGATCACGAGCGGCTCGTCGGCGATCGCCGGCCTGCAATGCATCGACACCGAAGCCTCTGCCAGCATCCGCCTGCGTGAAGGTTTCGCGACGGCGTTCAAGACGCAGGGCGTTCCAACCTTCCAGCCGGGTAACACGCAGTGGGAGTCGGGTTACTGGGCCCCGGGTTCGAACAACGGCGGCGGCGCCTCGCAAGGCACCCGCTTCCTGATCCGGTTCTACAACATCCCGCAGGGTGTGAAGATCCAGGTTCCCAAGGTCATCGAGACGGGCAACTCCGCCATCACCGGCGATGCGCTGCGCCTCGAGTGGGTTAGCGGCGCGGACGCCAATGGCGGCGGCGGCACCGTTCCCCATGCGACCGATACGTTGACCATTGGCCTTTCGGGCGGCTTCGGCGGCGTGACCTACGAGGTCCTCGACGACGATCCGTTCCGCATCGAGCAGGTCGACGTGCCGATCGTCGTCAGCTGGGAAGCTGACACCACCAATGACCTGCCCGCGATCGGTAGCGGTCAAGTTTCGGCGAGCTTCGCTCCGCTGAGCACGATCGTCACCGCGAACAACGCTGCGCCTGAGCCGCGCTTCCTCGAGAACACGGCCACGCCTCGCACGTTCATCACGATCGCGCGCTGCACCACCACCCTGTTGTTCCCGTTCGTGACCAACCAGGCCGGCTTCGACACCGGTATGGCGATCTCGAACACCTCGAGCGACTGGCTGGGCACCGATCCGCAAACCGGCGCTTGCACCATTCACTATCACGGTGCGACGACGGGCGGCGGCGCGGCTCCCCCAGAGCAGACCTCGACTCCCATTGCGGGCGGCGAGCAGCTCATCTTTACGCTGTCGGGCGGCAACAACGCGCAGAACATCACCGGCGCTCCGGAGTTCCAGGGCTACGTTATCGCAGTCTGCGAATTCCAGTACGCGCACGGCTTCGCGTTCATCACCGACGGCTTCGGCGGTATCCCCGCCCTGGCGCAAGGCTACCTCGCTCTCGTGATCCCGGTCACTCCGAGCGGGCGTGTTCCGGGCGTGCCGAACCTGCACAACCTCGGAGAAAGCTTGGCGCATTAAGCATTGCGTGGGGAGCGCCCTTGCGGCCTCCCCGCCAAATGAAAATGTCAACCTGCTTGTGGAGTTGAGGAGAACTGAAACATGGCAGCTTTGAAAAAGAGCTCGATCGCGCTGCTGCTGGTCCTCGGGATCATGCTCGGCGTGAATGTGGCCACTGCACAGACCGTACGCCCCTCGCAATCGCTGGGCGTGGTCACGTGCCAAGCCACGGCCGTTCCGCCGGTCGTGCGCGCTGAAGGCATCGCGGAAATCGTGGGCGACATCGTTCTGGTCTGCCAGAACATCCCCCCGGGCGCGGGCACCGGCGAACCGACGCGGAATCGCATCGTCACCAACGTCAGCGTCTCGCTGAACGTCAACATCACCAATAACATCAACTTCGGCGAAGGCAGCAACGTCACCGACGCCGTGTTGGTCATCAACGAGAACAACTGCACCAACCCGAACAACTCTGGCTCTGTGTTCGGTTCGTGCACGACCCCGGACATCCGCTTCCAGGATCCCCAGCTGGGTACTCTGGCCGCGGCCAACCGTCTGGAGTGGAACGAAGTCGACTTCCCGGTTCCGGGTGCGTCTGCCTCCGGCGTTCCGGTTGCGGATTGCAACGGCGGCGGCGCCTTCTTCCCTGGCGAACCCGCCAGCGGTTGCTTCCCGTTCACCACGACCCTTCGCATCACCTCGGTTCGCGCCAATGCTTCGCAGCTCGGCGTGCCCGACACGGCGACCTTCCCGTCGACCCAGATCACGGCCTTCGTTTCGATCACCGGCCCGACCACGATTCCGGTCACCAACAACGTGCTCAACGTTGCGGTGCCGATCCTGGGCCTGATCGTGACCGGCCCTGGCGCGGTTACGGGTCTGCAGTGCCTTGACGGTGAGGCGACTGGCTCGATCACCCTTCGCGAAGGCTTCGCAACGGCGTTCAAGACGCTTGGCGTCCCGACCTTCACCCCTGGCAATACCCAGTGGGAGAGTGGCTACTGGGAGCCTCTGTCGAACAACGGCGGCGGCGCTAGCCAAGCGACTCGTTTCATCTTGCGGTTCTTCAACATTCCGCAAGGAATCGAGCTGACCGTTCCCAACTACGTTGCGTCGGCGGGTTCGCCCCTGCCGGTGTCCAGCGACAAC
>JAGRBM010000366.1 GCA_020434085.1 Chrysiogenia bacterium
AGGATGCCTTCTGTTCGATGTGCGTGGCGGGCCAGTGTTTCCGAGCCCATACAACGGCCTCGGCCAGGGCCTCACCTGCGAGCGGAGGAAGCGGCTCGCGCTCGATCGCGCCACCCGGCAACCGGCGCTCCCAGCCGTGGGCGCCCCAGACTTCGGGCATGGGATCGAGCTGAATCAGGCGGGGAAGATCGCTGGCGCTACGCCCGCTGATAAGCACGACTCGCGTCGGCGTTTGGGCCATCAATTCATGGAGTGCTTCGCGAACCCCCGCATAGGGGTGAGCGCGGTCGCGATCAGGGGTGAAGGGAGCGAGCGTCCCGTCGTAGTCGAGCAGCAGCAGCGGGCGGTGAGCGTTGCGGAGTTGCGACAGAAAATCGGTAAGCGACCCCTCGCGGCAGAGGCGCTCTCTTGCCTCGCCGGGATCTGACACCGCTTTTGCCTGCGTGCTCACACGGTCCCTCCGTTTCAGTCGAGCTCGATGCGACCCTCCTCGCCCCTGACCACTGCGAGCATCAGGGTCAGATACTCGCGCAGGTGACGGATCACCAGAAACTGTTCGCGCACGAATTCATGGCCCGTCTGGCCCATTTCCTTGCGTCGTTCGGGATGGTTGAGCAGGTAGCGCGTGCGCATGGCGGCGCCCTCCGGCGTGCTGACCAGAAAGCCCGTGTGGTAGTTCACAATCTGCGAGCGAATTCCGCCCGTGTCACCGCCGATCACTGCTTTGCCCTTCCACAGGCCCTCGGTGACGGTGAGCCCGAAGCCCTCGCGAATGGACTTCTGGAGCAGGATCGTCGAAGCACGCTGCAGCGCATTGATCTTGCGGTGCGCGTCTGATGGAAGCAGGAGCAGGTGAATGTCGGGATGATCGCCGGCCGCGCGCTGCACTTCGTCATAGACGGCCGCGCCCTCGGGGTCGTCGTCGGCCCCGCCGCCGGCCAGCACGAGCTGCAGTTCCGGCGAGAAGGGCTTGACCAACCGATAGGCCTCCAGCACGCCGAGGGGATCCTTGAAGCGATCGTAGCGCGAGACCTGCAGCATGATCGGACGCTCCGGATCGATGCCCAGCTCCCTGCAGGTACCCGCGATTTCGGTCTCGTCGAGGTCCATGTTCTTTTCGGTCAGCGGGTCGATGCTCGGTGAGATCAGATACTGGTTGTGAGGCAGCGTCTGCGCGAAGGCCGCAAGCGAGAAAATACTCGCGTCATAGGGCGCGACGTGGTTGCGAAGATACTGCCAGACTGGACGATAAGGGTGGCTCACGTCGATGTGGCAGCGCCAGATCCACTTGCCCTTGCGCTCGGCAAAGTGCCCGAGCAGCGGCGCGGGCTGGGGATCGTGAATGAAGACAACGTCGGCATCGGCGAGCTTGTCGCGCAGCGCTTCCGCGCTCCTGGCGTTGGCCTGTTCATAGGCGCCCAGCAGGTTCTCGGCGAGGGAGATCTGGTATCCCTGCAACGCATTGTGGAAGCCCTTGGTGCACTGGTAGAAATCGGCCTCGCCCGTGACGATCTCCCAGGATGCGTCGATCCCCAGTTGCTGTTTGAGCGGGATGAGGCGATGCAGGATCTCGGCCACACCGCCACCGGCGCGCGTGGAGTTCACATGCACCACGCGCAGCCCTTCGAGGTGGCGCGAGAGCTGGCGCAGGTGATCGAGCGCCTCGATCCCGACAATGTCGCGGTAGTCGTCGAGCTGCACGTTCACTTTGCGCCCCCCTCCCCCAGGTGCTTGCGCAGCGTGTCGGCCACACGAGTGCGAAGCGACTGTAGCGAAATGAAGTAGGGATCGATCCCTTCGAGCTCTTTCTCGAGGGCTTCGTAGCGCTCACCCCTGTCGCGGATCCAGACGGCAAAATCATTGAGGCGCCGGGGCTTGCGATAACGTGCTTCGATGATGTGATAGAAGACGCTGCCGAGCGAGAGACGTGGCACCAGGTCCACCAGATCCTCCGGGCACTCGGCGCGCGAGAGCGTGTCAAAAATGACGAGCTGCCCCCGGATGAAATGGAAACTGTCGCCGCGCCGCGCATAGGGCAAATTCTCACACTCGTCGATCCGCTCTTCGACAATGTCGATCACGGCGGCGCGCAGGGCATCCAGATTCTCGAAATCCGTGGGATCGAGCACACCCAGCCGCTCGGCCAGGGTCAGATCGTGCAGGGCATGCTTAGCCCAGACGGCAAAATCATTATTGAAGTCGGGACTCTCGAAATTCGGGCGCAGCAGGTGGCCCCAGAAGTGGTAGTAGATGGAATCGGGCTCGACCGCGAAGAGGTGGTCACGAAACTCGCGCAGGTCGTGGGCACGCCGGCCGGTGGCGATTGCAATCAGGGCACTGTCCTTGATCGCAAAGGTCTCCCGCGGGTTGTTCGCCTCGTCACCCTGTGAATTCTCTTCCATTGCGCACATATATCCTTAGGAGCGCTCCCGCGTATCGTCAACCGCTTGACGGATATGCACGGATCAACTGCGATTGCGTTCTGTTACTGAAACAACCATAGAAGCCGCGTACACGGCCTTGTGGGAGATTGCGGAGAACCATGGCAACGGCAAACAGGCGACAATTGATGTTCGGCCTCGCGTGCGCGTTGGTCACGCTGTTTGCCACATCAGCCCATGCCGCGCGTCCCATCGTTGCGGTCAGCATTCCGCCCCAGGCCTATTTTGCCGAGCGGATCGGGGGCGAACTCATCGACACCCAGGTGTTGCTACCACCGGGTGCCTCACCGGTCACCTATGAGCCCTCCCCGCGTCAGATCGTCGCCATCTCGAAGGCCGCGCTCTATCTCAAGGTCGGCCACCCCGATTTCGTGCTCGAAGCGCGTCACCTCAAAGGCCTGCTCTCGCCGAAGACCCGGGTCCTCGACATGTCCGAGGGCGTGGACTTTCTCAAGCTCGAATCCCACGAGCACGAGGACGGGCACGCCCACGGCGAGTCCGATCCCCATCTGTGGCTCTCACCGAAGATCGTGCGCGAGTTCGCCCCGCGCATCGCCGCGGCGCTCAAAGCGCTGCTCCCCGAGAGTTCGGCAAAGATCGACCAGAACCTCCAGATATTCCTGCAGGAGATCGCCGCGCTCGATCAGGAGATCATTCAGAGCCTCGATCGCTTTCGCGGCCGGGAGTTCGTCGTCTACCATCCGGCCTGGGGCTACTTCGCCCGCGACTACGGCCTGGTGCAGCGCGCCGTTGAAACCGGCGGCAAGGATCCGGGGCCGGCCCATCTGGTGCGCATCACCGATGAACTTCGCGGCGCCGGTTGCAAGGTGATCTTCGTGCAGAGCGGTTTTTCAGACAGAGGGCCCCGGGTCATTGCCCGGGAGATCGGCGCGCGCGTCGAAGTGCTCGATCCGCTTGCCCGTGACTGGAGCGCCAACCTGCGCAGGGTCGCCGCCCTCGTCATGGAGGCACTGGAGCGATGAGCCAGGTCGTCCTTGCCGCGCGCAACGTGAGCTTCGGCTACGAGCAGGAGGCCATCCTCAAGGATGTCTCGATCGAAATCCGCGCGGGCGATTTTCTGGCCGTCATCGGCCCCAACGGCGGCGGCAAGACGACGCTGCTCAAGGTGCTGCTCGGGCTGCTGCGCCCCTGGTCGGGAAGCGTGGAGTGCAACCTGCCCCGCGGCGCGCTCGGCTACGTGCCCCAGTTCTCCCACTTCGATCCGCACTTTCCGCTGCGCGTGCGCGACGTCGTCCTCATGGGACGCATGGGCGCGCGCGGGCTGATGCGCCGCTACAGCGCGGAAGATCGCGCCGCAGCCGAAGACTCACTCGCGCGGCTCGGGCTCTCCGATCTCTCGGGCGAGATCATCGGCGATCTCTCCGGCGGACAGCTCCAGCGCGTGCTCATTGCAAGAGCGCTCGCGGGCGATCCGGGCGTCCTGCTCATGGACGAGCCGCTGGCCTCGCTCGATCCCGAGTCGCGGCAGGTGCTCATGCGTGAGCTCAAGCTGCTCTCGGAAAAGATCCCGGTCGTCGTGGTCACCCACGACATCACACCCTTTGCCGGCACCATCAAACAGATCGCCTGCGTCAATCGCAAGCTTCACTACCACGAGGGCGGACAGCTCACGCCCCAGCAGCTCGAGGAAGCCTACGGCTGCCCGGTGGAACTGGTCGCCCACGGCGTCCCCCACCGCGTGCTGCCGCCGCACAATCACTGAGCCATGAGCGAACTTCTCTCCCACGAATTCGTGCAGAATGCGATCCTTGCCGGCGTGCTGGCCAGCGTGCTGTGCGGGGTGATCGGTACCTTCGTGGTGGTCAAGCGCCTGGTCTTCGTCTCCGGCGGACTCTCCCACGCGGCCTTCGGCGGGCTGGGGATTTGCTATTTCCTGGGCGTCGAGCCGCTCATCGGCGCCGCCGGCGTCTCGCTCATCGTGGCCTTGCTCCTTGGCGCGGCCGATCCCTCGCGCGTGCGCTCCCACGACGCGGCCATCGGCGTCTTCTGGGCTGTCGGCATGGCGCTGGGCGTCGTATTCATCCACCAGACGCCGGGCTATGCGCCCAACCTGATGACCTATCTCTTCGGTAACATCCTCACTGTAAGCCGCGGCGACGTGAGCATGACCGCGCTCTTCGTGCTCACCGTGCTCGGCGTGCTCGCCCTGTTCTTCAAGGAACTCGTGGCCGTGGCATTTGACGAGAGCTTCGCGCGCACGCAGGGGGTTCCAACCCGCGTGCTGCTCACCCTGCTCATGGTGCTGATTGCTCTGTCGGTGGTGTTTCTCATCCGGCTGGTGGGAATCATCCTGGTGATCGCGCTGCTCACCATTCCGCCGCTCATCGGTATGACGCTGGTGCGCAGCATCGGCGCCGTCATGGTGCTGGCAACCGGCGTGGGCATCGCCATGTGCCTGGGAGGCCTTGGCGTGTCCTATCGCTACGACCTGCCCTCGGGCCCGGCCATCGTGCTGCTGGGGGCCTGCGTGCTGGTGGTGCTCAGAGGCGGGAAAGAATTGCTGGAAACCAGAAAGCGAGAGCGGGTCTAGCGACCCGCTCACTCCCTGCTCATCCCTCGCCGCGAATGGGCGCGACCGGCGTGATGCTCACGCCCGGAACGCCGGGTTCCAGGCGCACGCGCGCGTCGATCCCAAAATACCGCGCGAGGTTTTCCTCGCTCAGCACCTCGCGCGGCGCGCCCTGCGCCGCCACGCTTCCCTCCCCGAGCATCACGATTCTATCGCAATAGCGCGAGGCGAGGTTGAGGTCGTGCACCGCAACCAGCGCACCCCGGCTTTCTTTGGCAAAGTCCCGTACCAGCTCAAAGCATTCGAGCTGGTGTGCGAGGTCCAGATTCGAGGTCGGCTCATCGAGCAGCAGCAGCGCCGGTTCCTGCGCAAGTGCGCGGGCGATCATCACTCTCTGGCGCTCGCCGCCCGAGAGTTCGTCGAGCATCCGGTCGGCGAAGCGCAGGACTTCGGTCTGCTCAAGCGCGCGCTGCACGACGGCGCGGTCGTGTTCGCCCTCCACATGAAAGCGTCCCAGGTGGGGATTGCGGCCCATGGCAACCACGTCGCGCACGCTGAAAGAGAAGCGCGAGAGTGTGTCCTGGGGAACCAGCGCCGCCTGCCGCGCGATCTCGCGGCGCGAGAATTCACCCACCGAGCGCCCCGACATCGCAACGGTGCCGCTCTGCGGGCAGAGCAACGCGAAGGCCAGCCCCAGCGCCGTCGACTTGCCGCTACCATTGGGACCGACCAGGCCGACGACCTCGCCGGGGGCAACGCTGAAGGAAACCTCGCGCAGCACGGGCTCGCTGCCGTAGGAGAAATTCACCGATTCAAAGGAGAGCAGCGCGTCCATCAGACCGAAAGCTCCCTTCGTCCGCGAATGAGAAGGAACAGGAAGAACGGCGCGCCCACCAGCGCGGTGATGACGCCCAGGCGAATCTCTTCTGGCCGGATGAGCGTGCGCGCGATCAGGTCGGCAAACACCAGGAAGGCCCCGCCGATGAGCAGGCTCGCCGGCAGCAGCACCCGGTGCGCGGGGCCAACGAGCAGGCGCAGAATGTGCGGAATGACGAGCCCCACGAACCCGATGGGTCCGGCCACCGCCACCGCGGCGCCGGCCACGGCCGAGGTCGCCACAATCAGCCGGCGGCGCACCTGGCTCACGTCCACACCCACCGAGTAGGCATGCACTTCGCCCATGAGCAGGAGGTCCATTTCGCGCGCATGCGCGACGATGACGGCGAGCCCCGCCAGTGAGATCGGAAGCAGCACCTTGAGCTGCTCCCACCCGGCGCTATCGAGTCCCCCGAGGGTCCACTGCAGAATCGAAGTCGAGATGCGCCAGTCGGCCAGTGAGAGCGAGAGAAGGAACGAGACAAGCGAGCCGTTGAGCGCAGCCAGCGCCACGCCCGCCAGCAGGAGCACCCCCACATCGACATGGCCGCGGCGGCTCGCGACCACGTAGATGGTCCACGTCGTAACGAGCGCCCCGACAAAGGCCAGCAGCGGCAGGATCCAGGGCGAGAGACTCGCCCAACCAAGAAAGATCGCGCACACCCCGCCGACGGCAGCGCCCGAGGACACACCGATCACGCCGGGCTCAGCCAGCGGATTCCGAAAGAGCGCCTGCATGGCCGCGCCGCAGCATGAGAGCCCCGCGCCCACGAAGAGCCCCAGAAGCGCGCGCGGCAGGCGAACGTCGAGCACGACGGTCTGCTCCCACGTCTGCCAGGTGCGCTCGATGGGAAGACCGACGGCGCTGCCGATGATTGCAAGCGCCTTGCCCAGCGAGAGCTCGGCGGTGCCGAAGAGCGTCGCGCAGATGAGCGCGACGAGCACGAGCGCCGCGCCGCCACCGATGGTGATGAGCGTCCTGCGACTCATGAGCCGAAGGCCTCCGGGTGCAGCGCGCGGGCGATTTGCTCGGCAGCCTTCAGGATGTAGTGGGAGTGGCTGGTGATCGACGCGCTTCCCACAGGATAGACCCGCCCGGCGCGCACGGCCGGCGAGTCCTGCCAGATGGGGTCGTCGTAGATCCAGGCGATCTGCTCTTCGAGATTGCCGGTACCGTAGGCGGGAACGAGCAGCACGTCGGGGCGCAGGCTCGCGGCGAACTCGCGTCCGACGCGCGCGTGCTGGGTCACGCCGCCTTCGGAGGCGGCGACGTTTTGGGCCCCCGCCCATTGCAGGATCTCGTCCACGCTGCTCCCGGCACCGAAGGTGTAACCAAGCTCGCTGAAGTAGAGCACCCGCGCGCGCGGCAGCCCGGCAAGGCGCTGCTGCAGGTCGGCAAGCTGCGCGTCGAATTCCGACAGCAGGCGCGCGGCTTCTTTTTCCGTGCCGGTGGCAGCGGCGATGACCTCGATGTTCCTTCGAAGGTCCGCGCTGCTGGTCACGTCGCGCAGGCGAATGACCGGAACGCCGGCCTCGATGAGAAAGCGCGTGGCCACCGTGTTGGTATACGGTGAAATGATGACGAGGTCGGGTTCCAGCGAGAGGACCTCTTCGGTTTCTCCTGCAATCAGTCGCGCGCCGGGGGGGACCTTGTCCGCGCAACTTGAGAGGCTCGGGTTGGCTGCAAAACGCGTGAGCGCCGCGATGCGCTCCGGCGCTACGATCTCGGTGAGGATCTCGTCGGCATCGAGAATCAGCGAGACGATTCGGCGCGGCGGGCGCGCGATGAGGATCTCGCGCCCGGCCGGATCGATCATGCGGCGCGGAAAGCCTTCGGCATCCGCAAGCGTCGTCTCGTGCAGCTCACTGGTGCCCAGCAGCGCCCCCTCCACACCCCCCACCGCCCAGAGGCCCGAGAGCAGCGCGGCAAGCGCAAGAATGATCGAGAGCTGTTTCATGCAAACAGCTCCGCGCAAATGACGCAAGAATGAGAAACCATGGGCGCACGCTCCTGTGGCACGAGGAGTCATCACGATGGCCCCGGGTCGGTCTCCTGGCTTGTGGGTCTCGAAGCGTCCGCGCTTCTTCGCTCGCCTCCGCCTTCCCGGAATCTCTTCCAGTGGCGTCGCTGGAGGCGTTCTCCCCACTTACAGTGGCGGCCCCGCGCCGGATTCTCACCGGCTTCCCGGCCCGCATTCGCTGCGGGCATTGCACCCCGGGGCATAGCGGGATGTCAGGGACTCGAATACACCCGCCCGGGACGGGGCGTCAAGCGCGCATGGGCGCCGCGCCCGGCTCCCGAGAAATCACTTTTCGAGAAGCAGCGCCGCGAGTTCTTCGGGGCTCTCTACGAGGAATTTTGGCGAGGCACGCTCGAGCTCGGCGCGCGAGTGGCCGCCGTAGCTCACGGCCAGGGAGTGGGCCCCGGCAGCGTGGGCCATGTCGAGGTCGTAGGTCGTGTCGCCGACCATGAGCGTGCGCCCCGGCGCAACGCCCAGCTCGCCAAGAATCTTCTCCACCATGTCGGGAAAGGGTTTGCCGCGCGGCACCGTGTCGGTCGTCGCGACGGCGCTGAAGTAGCCCCCCAGGTCGAAGTGCTTGATCGAACGCTCGACGCCCTTGAGGCTCTTGCCGGTGGCGAGCGCCATCGGACGCCCGCGCGTCTGCAGCTCGGCGAGCAGCTCGGCAATTCCGGGAAAGAGCGTGATGCGCGCGTGGCCCACCTCCACCCAGCCGCTCCGGTAGGCCTGCACCGCGGGTCCTGGATCTCCCTGGAGCCCCAGATCGGCAAAGAGGCGCGCGAAGACCTCGTCGAGCGGCAGGCCTACCAGGCGGAAGATCGCCTCGGCCTCCGCCGCCGCGTAGCCGGTCGCCTCGAGCGCGTGGTTCACGGTGGCGACGATGCCTTCGCGGCTGTCGGCCAGGGTGCCATCGAAATCGAAGATGATCAGGTCATAGTCACGCACGGGAGTTTGCCCCTCCAGTCGGGGAAGGCATACTTATCCCAAAATCTCCGGCAAGGCACACCCCAGATGGCCCTCGATCATGACATTGAAGCAACGCTGCGGCGCGCGGGATACGTGCGCATCGCGGGCCTGGACGAAGCCGGGCGCGGCCCGCTGGCAGGGCCCGTGGTCGCCGCGGCCGTGATTTTTCCCGAAGGCCACGCCCCCATTGCCGGAATCGATGACTCCAAGAAGATCAAGGAAGCCCGGCGCGAGGAACTCTTCGAGCAAATCTGCGCGAGTGCGAGCTGGGCCATCGCCGAGGTGAGCGCCGCCGAGATCGACGAGATGAACATCCTGCGCGCTTCGCTGGAGGCCATGCGCCGCGCGATGGCGGAGATTTCTCCCGATTACCTGCTCATCGACGGCAATCAGCCCGTCCCCTGCGAGGTAAGGCAAGAGTCGCTCGTCAAAGGCGACTCACGCTGTTACTCCATCGCGGCCGCCTCCATTCTTGCCAAGGTCCACCGTGACCGGCTGCTCGTCGAACTCGATGCACAGTTTCCCCACTACGGCTTTGCCGGGCACAAGGGATATCCGACCAAAAGCCACCGCGAGGCCATCGCCCGCCACGGCCCCTGCCCCGAGCACCGGCGCACTTTTCGCGGCGTGAAGGAATTTCTCTAGTGCTCTTCTCGCGAAAGCAGAGCGGCGATGCCGCCGAAGAGGCGGCCGAGAAGGCTCTCAAGAAACGTGGCTGCCGCACAATTGCGCGCAACTACAGCTCGCGCGAAGGAGAGATCGACCTCATCATGCGCGAGGGGCAAACCCTCGTCTTCGTCGAAGTGCGTGCCAAGCGCTCCGAGAAGTTCGGCAGCCCCGCCGAGTCCGTCACGCAGGCCAAGCAACGGCGCATCACCCGCACGGCCGAGCACTACCTGGCCAATGAGGGCGCAAAATATCGCCAGTGCCCGCTGCGCTTCGATGTGGTGAGCATCCGCCTGGATGAGGCCGGCAAACCGGTCGAGATCGAACACATTCCCGATGCTTTCGGTGCGCCCGGCGGCGGCTGGTAAAAGAAAAGCCCGCCGGTTGGCGGGCCTCTTTATCACTCCAGATATGGTTTACGGCGCGGGCGGCCCTTCGAGGTTGATCAGCACGCGCACGCGGCTGAAGCTCGCTGGCGGCTCGAGTTCCACGGGGAGGCCGCCGGAATCCTCTTTCTGGGAAAGGTCGTTCTGACCGGTATCTCCGTCATCGCCTCCGCCGCCCTGGTCGTCGTCATTGCCGCCCTGGTCTCCCTGGTCGCCGCCCTGATCATTCTGGGCCGTGCCGCCGCTCGGATCGTCGTCATCACCACCCGAGGGATCGTCGACGTGCTCGGAGCTTTCCTCATAGGTATCGGTGGGCAGTTCATCGCCCCCGTCGTTGCCATTCTCGATCTGGAACGCGC
>JAGRBM010000367.1 GCA_020434085.1 Chrysiogenia bacterium
ACCGAGGGCTCTTTGGAGGGACCGCCCAGCAGAAATCCGAACAGGGTAAGCAGCAGCATGAGCGCGCCGGCCGCCAGGAGCAGCCCGCTAAAGACGGCGCCCAGGGTCATCGCGCCGGCGGAACCCAGGATGGCGACCTTCCAGGCCGGGGCCTCGCGAAGGCGCGTGAACAGGTTGTCCTGCTGGCCGAACGTCGAAAAATCACGCGGCGTGCGCTCGTTGCCAAAGCGCTTGGCGAAATCACCCCAGAAATCGTTGGAATCAGCCATGGCTGCCCATCTCCCTCATTGGCCGCCCAAATTACCGCAGCCCCGCCGGGGGCGCAAGGCGCGGCGCGGCACGCAGACCGCCCCAAACGGGCATCTGCCGGCCCCTCAAAGCCCGAAAATGCGGGGTAGATCACCAACTTAGGCCACCGCCGGGTGCTATAATATAAATATGTACTGGCTCTGGCAGATACTGCGCAGCGGGGTGTTCACGGGACTCGAGGTCCTCGTGCTCGTCCATCTGTGTCGCAGCTTTGCCCCCCTGGGGCGCCTGCACCGCCGCTGGCTCATCGGCGCGGGCGTCGCGCTCTTCGTAGCCAATTTCGCCTACAAGCCGGTGAAGTGGTTCCTCTATCCCACGCCCGAATCGAGCGCGCTGCACTCGTTTCTCTACCGCTCCTACGTCACGGCGTTCTTTCTGATCGGCGTGAGCGCCCTGCTGCTGGGCGCGGCGCTGGTGCTCCACTACTGGTGGGAGCGCTGGCGCATCCCTCGCCCTGAGGAACGGCACATGATGTCGGCCGAGCATGCGGCGCCGGGTCTCACGCGGCGGGCTTTCCTCTCCCAGGGCCTGGCCTACGGCGCGGCGGGCGGGCTCTCGCTCTCGACGGGGGCCTCGGCCTGGGCCGTGCTGACCAGCGAGAACAAGGGCGTCGACGTGCGCCGCGTGCGCGTGCCGCTCTCCGAGCAGCACCGCCACCTGCACGGGCTTCGCATCGCGCAGATCACCGACATCCACGTCGGACCGTTCCTGCGCGGTGAGGAACTCGAAAAACTACTTCGCCAGGTCGTGCGCGAGGGCGCGGACCTCATCGTGCACACGGGCGATCACTACAACATGGAACGCGAGTACGCCGACGAGGGGGCTCGCTCACTCTCCCTGCTGCGCGCGCCCCACGGCGCCTATGCGGTACCGGGCAATCACGATCGCTATTTTGGCGTGGAGAAATTCGAAGCAATCTTCGAGCAGAAGGGCATTCGCGTGCTTCGCGCCAGCAGCCTCGAAGTACCCGGCATTTCCGGGCTCGTCCTTCACGGCATCAACGATCCCGAGTCCAAGCTCCCGGCGAGTTTTCCTGAAGTCGATGCGCTCGCGAAGAATCTCGACGCGAGCAAGTTCAACCTGCTGCTCTCGCACCGGCCCGAGGCGTTCGACCACGCGCGCGGTTTCGACCTCACGCTCGCCGGGCACACCCACGGCGGCCAGGTGCGCGTGCCGCTCCCCTTCGGCGGAGCGCTTGCCCCGGCGCGGCTCATTCACCCCTACGACTGGGGACTCTTTGAAAAAGAGGGCCGCCGCCTCTACGTCTCCAGCGGCCTGGGCTACGCAGGCCCCCCGGTGCG
>JAGRBM010000368.1 GCA_020434085.1 Chrysiogenia bacterium
AGCATCTCGACCCGCGCGATGCCGAACTGGGCGTCGGCGCGCTCGCTCGCGCGGGGGAAGGATTCCAGAACCCAGGAATAGAGGCGGGCCGCGTCCTTGAGACGCCCGGCATTGCGGTGCTCGTCGGCCTGGGTGACGATCTCGGCCGCGCTGATTTCCGGCGCCGGGGACCGCGCGGGGGCGCAGGCGCCCAGCAGCCCCGCTCCCACGACCGCGAGGAACAACAGGACGGGCAGAACCCGCCGGGTTTTTGCGATGTGCGCCAAAGCAGCCCCAACGCATGCGCCCCGCCTCCGGAGCGCCAGGATGAGCCCTCAACCTGATCCGTATCACAGGCACAATACCCAATCCTGCGGCAGGCTGGTAGTTGCCCCCAAATGACGTTGGGACATCGCATTCCCAAGCGCTATACTGCTGTTTTTGCCGCGTAGGTGAGGCGAAACGGCAGCCCCCGGAACGGAAGTTCCGAGCGGGGCAGGGAATCCGCAATGGCAACCAGTTCGAGAAAAACGCCCGCAAAGAAAGCCGCCAAGAAGGCGGCCCCGAAGAAGAAGGCGGGCGCGCGCGCTGCTGCTCCCCAAAAAGGGACGAAGCCTGCAGCGAAGAAAGCGACGAAGAAAACCGGCACCGGCGCCACCGCTGCGCGCGCCGGCACCGCGAAGATCATGACCAGCACCGACAAGAAGCTGGTCGGCAACATCCAGGGCACTGCCACGCGCGTGCAGTCGACGATTCTTTCGAAGAAGACGCCCAATCTGAAGTTCCCCCAGCGCAGCCTCTCGAACGTGCAGTTCGATCCCAAGCGCGGCCACTTCACCATCAAGGGCAAGACCGTCGACCGCACACTGACCGTGAACACGGTAAAGAGCTTCGCCCAGATGCTGCGCATGAGCGCGCTCTCCAAGCAGCTCATCGAGAGCAACGACTTCGCCACGAAGCGCGACGCCTACTACCAGACCAAGAACTGGGACGACGCGCGCTGCAACGACCAGGTCGAATCCGACACGATCATGGACGACATCGAGGCGCTCTTCGGCGTGAACAAGGAGCAGCTCGGATTCCGCCCCGACGACCATGGCGGCGCGGTCGCCGGCGCCCTCATCGTGATCGACCGCAATCCGATCACGGGCGAGACCATTCGCATCGACTGCACCCAGTTCGGCTCGGGTGCCTACTCGATCCCCTCTTCGGTCGAGCACCTGGAGTTCGAGACCAGGGCCAAGTTCATCATGGCCATCGAGACGAGCGGTATGTTCGAGCGCCTGAACCACCACCAGTTCTGGGCGGACAACGACTGCATCCTCGTCTCGATGAACGGCGTGCCCTCGCGCGCGATTCGCCGCTTCATCCGGCGCCTTGCCGACAACAAGAAGATCCCAGTCTACGCCTTCACCGACGGTGACCCCTACGGCTATGCCAACATCTACCGCACCCTCAAGGTCGGCAGCGGCAACAACGCCCACCTCAACCAGTATTTCTGCGTGCCCCAGTGCAGTTACCTGGGCGTGACCCCCGACGATATCACCAAGTACGACCTGCCCACCCACCCGCTCAAGGACGTGGACATCAAGCGCGCCAAGGACGCGATCAAGAACGATCCGTTCTTCGCCC